>JASLDM010000037.1 GCA_030151565.1 Flavobacterium sp.
CTCCATAAATACATTATTCCAAATCTCAACTACTTGAGGATGGTCTGCATTTACTAAATCTTTACCTGCTATTTTTGCTTTCTCTTCAGCTGAACGAATATCTACGTGAATTTCAGAACATGGTCCACAAGGCCCTTGATCCCCCATTTCCCAGAAATTATCTTTCTTGTTACCCAAAAGAATTCTATCTTCAGAAATTAATCCTTTCCAAATATCATAAGCTTCTTGGTCAAATGGAACATTCTCTTCCTTGCTACCTTCAAAAACAGTAACATAAAGAATATCTTTCGGTATTTTATATACCTCTGTTAACAATTCCCAAGCCCAATTAATAGCTTCTTTTTTGAAATAGTCACCAAAACTCCAGTTCCCCAACATCTCAAACATAGTATGGTGATAAGTATCAATACCTACCTCTTCTAAGTCATTGTGTTTTCCTGAAACACGTAAACACTTTTGAGTATCAGTGATACGATTACTTTTTGGCTTGGCGTTCCCTAAGAAATATTCTTTAAACTGGGCCATCCCAGAGTTATTAAACATTAAAGTTGGATCGTCTTTCAAAACGATCGGAGCAGAAGGAACAACTAAATGTTCTCTTTCTTCAAAAAAGCTTAAAAACTTCTGACGAATTTCTTGTGATTTCATATCTAATGGAAACTATTTTCTAAATCTTATTTTTATTACCATATAAAACACCTATCTGATTTCGTTAATTAGCTATCAAAATATTATTAAAAATCCGCTTTTCACCCATTGATATGGAAAACATTTTTTAAATTTGTTAGCTAATCATTAATTCTGCTGACAAGCATTCCTATTGCTATGCAAAAATAGCATTTTTTAATATATGGCTAAGGTAAAATATTATTACGATCCAGAAAAATTGGCTTTCCAAAAAATCCTTCCCAAAAAACGGAAGCAATTTGGCTATATAGTTCTTTTTATATTGACCGCAGCTGTTTTTGGTTTCCTTAGTTTTATCATTCTTTTGAACAGTTCATTTCTAGAAACACCGAAAGATAAAATGCAAGCTAGAGAAATTGAAGAATTTAAGACCAACTACAAAGTTCTTAATCGAAAAATGGACCTCATTACAGAAGTATTAGATGAGTTAGAAGTCCGCGACAATTACATCTACAGATCTTATTTTAATACAGCTCCAATTCCAAGCGAACAACGCCGTTCCGGATTGGGTGGAATTAACAGATATAAAGAATTTGAAGGCTTCAATAACGAGCAACTTTTGAAATCTACAAATTCTAGAATGGACAGAATTACTAAACAAACTGCAATTCAATCCTTATCGCTTGACGATATCATTGAGTTAGCGAAAGGAAAAGAAAAACTTCTAAGTGCAATTCCTGCCATTCAACCTGTAAAAAATGAAGATCTCAAAAGTATGGCTTCAGGATACGGATATAGAACAGATCCTTTTACAAAGATTAAAAAATTTCATGAAGGAATGGACTTTTCTGCAAAAGTAGGCACTCCTATCTACGCAACTGGTGACGGAACAATTACCAGAGCCAACAACGAACTTTCAGGTTACGGAAACCTTGTTGAAATAAATCACGGATACGGATACAAAACAAGATATGCCCATCTTAGTAAATACAATGCCAAACAAGGACAAAAAGTAAAACGAGGAGATGTTATTGGCTATGTTGGAAACACAGGACGAAGCACTGGTGCCCACTTACATTACGAGGTATATTACCAAGATAAGGTAATGAACCCTTTAAACTTTTATTACGGTTCAATATCTGCAAAAGAATACGAATTACTTGCAGAAGAGGCCAGTCACGAAAATCAATCTTTAGACTAATGCGTGCAAATTTACCAGAAAAACGATACTATAGCATAGGCGAACTTGCCAAGGCTTTTGATGTTAATACTTCCTTATTACGTTTTTGGGAAAAAGAATTCGACATCCTAAAACCCAAGAAAAATGCCAAAGGAAATAGAATGTTTACCCCAGAGGATGTAAAAAATCTTGAGCTCATTTTTCACCTAGTAAAAGAACGTGGTTTTACACTTGAAGGAGCAAAAGAACATTTAAAATCAAAGCCTAAAGAATCTCTAGATAATTTTGAAATTATCCGTAAATTAGAGGCTATAAAAACGAAACTATTAAATATTAAAAACGAACTTTAAAAACAAAACTGCATGAAAAAAGCACTTATTCCCATCATCATTATCGTTGTTATTTTTATTGGCCTTTTTAGCTGGGCTAAAGGCATTAACAATACAGCGGTTACACTTAATCAAGACGTCGAAAAATCTTGGGGAGATGTTCAGACCTCTTATCAAAGAAGAAACGATCTTATAGGTAATTTAGTAAACACGGTTAAAGGAGCTGCTGATTTTGAAAAAAGCACTCTAGAAAGCGTTATTAAAGCTCGTTCAGAAGCGACTAAAACTACCATAGATCCTTCGAACATCACTCCAGAACAATTAGCTGAATTCAACAAAGCACAAAGTGGCGTTTCTTCTGCCCTTTCACGTTTATTGGTTAATGTAGAACGCTACCCTGAATTAAAAGCAAATCAAAATTTTTTAAAACTTCAAGATGAATTAGCGAGTACAGAAAACACAATTCAAACAGCACGCGTACGTTTTAACAATGCTGTAATGAGCTATAACAAGCACATCAAAATATTCCCTAACAATCTTTTTGCAGGTATGTTCGGTTTCTCAGAAAAAGCTTATTTCAATGCTGTTGAAGGTGCAGAAAAGCCTGTTGATGTAAACTTTTCATTCGAATAATAGTATGGCTATTACGGATGGATTTTTAACCTTTGACGAGGAACAAGAAATTGTTGCCGCCATTGCCCAAGCAGAACTCGCTACTTCTGGAGAAATCCGGGTACATATAGAAGGAGGATCAACAGCTCCTCTATTAGAACGTGCCAAAGAAGTTTTTTTTCTTTTGGAAATGGATAAAACATCTGCAAAAAATGGTGTTTTATTTTATATTTCCATCCATAATAAATCCTTTGCCATAATCGGCGATGAAGGAATAAACAACAAAGTAGAAAGTGATTTTTGGGATAGCATCAAAAACACAGTTATCCAGCGATTTAAAAATGGACTTTACAAAGAAGGTCTAATCACGGGTATCTTACAAACTGGAGAAAAGCTCAAAACATATTTTCCTTATCTAAGGGACGATATTAATGAGCTGCCAAATGAAATATCAAAAGGATAATGCATAATTACAAAAAGATTCTTCATTTCATCTTGATTCTAAGCAGTATATTCTTTTATCAAAATATACATGCCCAATTCGATATACCTAAAAAACCCAGTAATACTTCCGAGCAAACTAGTGTTTTTGATTTTGGAGCTATTTTGAATAATACAGAGAAAGAACACTTAGAACGCAAGCTCATCCAATACGCCGACTCTACTTCCAACCAAGTCGTAGTAATAACTATTCCTACTTTAAAAGGAGAGAACATAGGTTTACTTACTCCGCAATGGGCACACGAATGGGGCATTGGCCAAAAAGGAAAAGACAATGGCGTTCTGGTTTTATTAGCTAAAGAGGAACGCAAAATCTGGATATCTCCAGGATATGGTGTTGAAGATCGGCTAACTGCAGGAATTGTAGGTGAAATCATTCGAAATGAAATTATTCCTGAATTTAAAAAAGACGATTACTTTGCTGGCCTTGACTACGGAACAGATGCAATCATCAAAGCACTCTCAGGAAAATATAAAAACGACCAACCTAAAAACACAGATGATTCTCCAAACTTCCAATTCATCTTTTTTATAGCATTTATTATCTTATTAATAATCCTATCTAAAAGAGGCGGTGGAAAAGGCGGTGGTGGAAAATACAGATCTGAACCAGACCTATTTGACATGATCACCATCGGCAGAGCTGGAAGAAGCTTTGGTGGCGGATTTGGCGGTGGAGGCTCTGGTGGTTTCGGAGGCGGAGGCTTTGGTGGCGGTTTCGGCGGAGGTGGATTCTCTGGTGGAGGCGCTGGAGGAAGCTGGTAAAAAACACTATAAAACACAAAAGAGCGAAATTAGGTTTTCGCTCTTTTGTGTTTTATACAGTCTCAGTAATAAAATAATTATCAATATCTGACTGAGCTACCAAATACAATCTCTCCCAAGTATTTCCTTCAAGCAATTCCCAAGAATGACCAGGTCCATCTACATCTTCAGCTAAAAGTACAATACCTGGTTCTAATATAAAACTACTTCCATCCGTTACTGTGAATTTCAACTTCCCTTTTAAGGTAACCACATACTGGCGCCTGGGTGCAGGATGCAAATCATAAAAAGGGCTTTTCACAGTACTTTTTCCAAAAAAAGAAGTAACTGAAATCTGTTTGCCATCTTCAAGATATCCGACATCAAAAACACAACTTCCATCAGGTAAATTACGCAAACGAATTGCTTTAATTGACTCCATAATATTTTTTAAATTAACGTATTCTTCCTCCTTTATTCCTTGATTGTTTTGAAGTACCTGTACCAAAACGATCAAACTTATAAGCTAACGAAAACATTATATACCGCTTTAAAACAGTATTTTCCTGATCTAAAATCATCGTTGGACTTATTGTACGCGTGGCACTTACATTCTGATTAAGCACATCGTACACTTTTATTTTAGCAATAAAATTTTTATTATTAAAAGCATAAGCTAGACTTGTATTCCAGAGGTAAAAAGATTTTTTAAACCCTGGAGCAATTCTAGAATTATAAGAATATCCAAAATCATTTCCAAAAACAAAATTCTCAGGCCAATAACTCGTTACTTGAAAATTAAAACTATGCTGAAAATTAGTTGCCTGATCCACCACATAATTATCATAACTGGTAGTGTAAACAGTATAATTATACGATGGCATTACCGTAAGATAATCTCCATAATCCCAATTAAAATAAACCCCTGGACTCCATTGAACACCTCTAGAACTATACAAAAGACCATCTGTAAAACCCAAACTCTTCTGATGATTCAAACGCATATTTACACCATATCGAAGTTGATGTTCTTGAATCTTATGAGACTTACTCCAATTTCCTCCAATACTATAACTATGTGCTCCCGAAATATTCTCATATGTAGTGTGTTGCTTTTTGTTTTCATCATACACTACAGATGAAACAACTTGATTATTATAAAACGAAGCATTGACATACACATTAAAACCTGAACGCGAAGCAAAGTCATAAGCATTAAAACTCAAAAAAGCCACGTGTGTATCACTGGGTTTTAAATTAGAGTTCCCTCGAATAGTAACCAATGGATTCGAGACATCCTCAATATCTAAAATCTGAAATCCGGTTGGATATTGCACATTATAATTATAATTACCGTAAACAGACTTTCCCTTTGCAATAGTATATCTCGCAAAACCACGAAGATGTGGGGAAAGATATTTTTTAGAAAAACTATAAAGAGCCTCATCAAAAAGAGCATTTGAGTTGTGATCCGCTATTTGAACCCCCGATTCCAAATCAAGCATAAATTTACTCTTTACCAAAGAAATTCCTACTTTAGGTTCTAGTTTACGAATTTCTGTTTTATAGGTATTAGTCTCAAGTACATTCAATTTAGTATAATCCTCCGTAAATCCATCAAAATCAAAAACTTTCTTAGCATCAATTGCTTGATTCCAATTATAGTCTACATTAAAAACTAAAGCCAACGAATCAGTAATGGGCTGTGAATACTCTAAATCTAGGTGATAACTATCCGATGTAGAATACGTATCCTTAGCCTGCTTCCTTAAATCACTAGCTGTGCTGTTAGTAAAAAAAATAGTTTCAGAATCACTTAAAGCGTATCCATCTTGTTTGGAATTAGAATTCGTAAAAGATGCTGTAAAATAATGCGCTCTCTTTTTGAATTTTTTACTGTATCGAAGCGAATTATTAAAATTAACGCTATTATTTCTACTATCCGAAAGCGAATTACTCGAATTCAACAATTGTCCTGATGCATCTTCAGAAGCTTCCATAGCGTGAGATCTAGAATAATTATAAACTTTAGACAGCTTAGGTGCAACATACAATGTTGCAGTAGAATCTATTTCATATTCAAAAGAAAAATTCCCTTGCTGATTTTCGTTATAACTCTTAGAAAAGGAATTAGAGCGAGTAGTAAACTCTCCAGAAGGAAGTAAATTTAAACGGGTAGCCCTATTTGTATTTTCAGTATCCGATGTATTGTATAAATAACTTCCACTAGCCTGCAATTGATCAAAATATTCGTCTGAAAAATTTAAACCAAACATATTCGATCGCGTTAGCCCACTACTGCTTCCACGACCTCCTCTCGCAGCCCCTCTTCTACTTCTACCTCCCCCCATATTATCAAAAACTTCGTCCATCGAAAAGCCAGAAGCATTTATATTATTAGAAGAACCTAATAAACTGATTTTTTGCTTTCCTTTAAAGTAATTTAGCAACCCACTACTTTCATATCGATCGTCTGTGCCATAACCACCCATGAATTTACCAAAAAAACCTTTATTCTTAGCTTCATCAATAGTTAAATTGATACTTGCATTGTTCGAACTAGAGTTCTTACCTGTAAACTCTTCCTTTTTAGTTTTAGTATCTGTTACCTGAACCTTGTTGATTAAATCGGCAGGAATATTCTGCAAAGCTATTTGACCATCTACATCAAAAAAAGGCTTTCCGTTTACCAATATCTGGTTCACTTCTTTTCCGTTTACCGTTATCTTTTTATCGGCATCAATTTCAACTCCTGGCAACTGCTTCAATAGTGTTTCCACATTCGAGTCCGGCCTTACTTTAAAAGAAGATGCATTAAATTCTAAAGTATCTTTTTTTATTCGAATTGGCGGTACTTCAGCTTGAATCACCAGTTCGTCAAGATCAGTAGCAACCGCTTTTAATCTAATCTGACCTAAATCCAAAGACGTTTCCACGACGTCAAATCGCTTTTTAAAATCTTCAAATCCAATCATCGAAATGACTAAATCAACAGCTTGATTTTGCTTTTTCACTTTCAAATCAAAATAACCTTTGGTATTAGTTATTGTATAATCCACAACAGTAGAATCTTGCACTCTGGACAGAAAAACAGTTGCTGCATCCAAGCCTAATTGCTGATCACTCAAAACAGTACCTTGCAAAGAAAACGTATTTTGAGCAAATCCAAAAAAACTATAAAAAAAAAGAAAATAAAAGAAAAGTTGCTTTTTCATTGCAAAAAAAAGCGGTTGTGTAGTAAAATACAACAACCGCATTACAATTTTAATAAAATTATTTTTGTCTAAAATAGATATCAATTGGAACGCCATTGAAATCGTATATTTCACGCAATTTATTTTCTATAAAACGTTTATACGGATCCTTGACATACTGAGGTAAGTTTGCAAAAAACACAAACTGTGGTGTTGGTGTTGGCAACTGCATACAGTATTTAATCTTGATATACTTCCCTTTTGTTGCAGGCGGAGGCGTTTGCTCGATCAACGGCAACATAGTCTCATTAAATTTAGATGTAGGGATTCTACGTTTTCTAGTCTCATACACCTTTACAGCAGTTTCAAGTGCTTTTAACAAACGTTGTTTCGTAATTGTAGAAGTAAAGATAATAGGCACATCTGTAAAAGGTGCAATCGTCTCACGAATTTGTTTTTCAAATTCCACAGCTGTCATTGTTTCCTTTTCAACCAAATCCCATTTATTCACCAATATCACAATTCCTTTTCTGTTCTTTTCTGCTAACCAAAAAATACTCTGATCTTGTCCTTCAAAACCACGAGTAGCATCAATCATCAAAATACAAACATCACTATGCTCAATAGCTCGGATAGATCGCATTACAGAATAGAACTCCAAATCCTCTTTTACTTTAGCCTTTCTACGAATTCCAGCAGTATCAACAAGGTTAAATTCAAAACCAAAACGATTATATCTAGTATCAATAGCATCTCGTGTAGTTCCAGCAATATCAGTTACAATATAGCGATCCTCACCAATCAAAGCATTTATAAAACTTGACTTACCAGCATTTGGTCTTCCAACCACAGCAAATCTTGGTAATTCTTCTTCTTCAATCGCTTCTTCGGTTTCTTCTGGCAATGCCTTAACTAAAGCATCTAACAAATCTCCAGTTCCACTTCCACTCATTCCCGCAATAGTAAAATACTCACCCAATCCTAAGTTATAGAATTCATAAGCATCTTTTTCACGAGCTCCATTATCTACTTTGTTAACTGCCAAAAAGATAGGCTTTGTCACTTTTCGCAACAATTTTGCTACCTCTTCATCCATAGGAGTAATTCCTTCTTCAACATCAACAACAAAGATGATTACATCTGCTTCATCAATTGCTAATTCAACTTGACGGCGAATTTCACCTTCAAAGATATCGTCAGATCCTTTTACATACCCTCCTGTATCAATGACAGAAAACTCTCTACCGTTCCATTCACTTTTGCCGTAGTTTCTATCACGTGTCACTCCACTTACCGAATCTACGATGGCTTCTCTTCTTTGAATCAATCGATTAAAAAAAGTTGATTTTCCTACGTTTGGTCTCCCAACTATGGCTACTATACTATTCATATTTTTCTATAACTAAGTCGCAAAGTTAGTATTTCAATGCGATATTTTAGGTTTAAATTATCTTTATACGTACTTACGTACATTTTATTTTTGATTGTAACCAAAACGACGCAATTGATACGCGTTATTTCTCCAATCTTTATTTACTTTAACAAACATCTCAAGATGCACTTTCTTAGCGAAAAACTTCTCCATATCTTCACGAGCAGCAATTCCTACTCTTTTCAATGCAGAACCTTTATGCCCAATGATAATCCCTTTTTGACTATCACGCTCCACCATAATTACAGCACGAATACGAATAATATCGTCATCCTCTAAAAACTCTTCCGTTTCAATTTCTACAGAATAAGGAATTTCTTTCTCATAATTCATTAGAATTTTTTCGCGAATAATCTCATTCACAAAAAAACGTTCTGGTTTATCTGTTAAAGCATCCTTCGGGTAATAAGGAGGGTTTTCTGGAAGTAATTCTAAAATACGATCAAAAACAGTTTGAACGTTAAAGTTTTCCAATGCAGAAATCGGAAATATCTCAGCGTTTGGAACTTTTTCTTTCCATAAATCAACTTGCTCGTGTAATTGTTCTTGATTAGACTTATCGATCTTATTCAATAACAACAACACTGGAATTTTTGAGTTCGTGATCTTGTTAAAGAAAGCTTCATCTTTCAAATCTTTTTCACCAATCTCCACCATATAGATTAGCACATCTGCATCTTCAAATGCAGATTTCACAAAATCCATCATAGAAGCTTGCAAATCATAAGCTGGTTTAATGATACCTGGAGTATCTGAAAATAAAATTTGAAAGTCATCACCATTGACAATTCCTAAAATACGATGTCTTGTAGTTTGAGCCTTTGAGGTAATAATCGATAGACGCTCGCCTACAAAAGCATTCATCAACGTTGATTTTCCTACGTTTGGGTTTCCTATAATATTTACAAAGCCTGCTTTATGAGTCATATTCTTATTGTTTTACGGTTACAAAGGTAGGTTATATCAGCGAAATACAATAAAGAAATATTTATTTGCATAATTATTTTTGTAGTTCCAATTATTCGTTCTATATTTGCACCACAATAGCGCGGGATAGAGCAGTAGGCAGCTCGTTGGGCTCATAACCCAAAGGTCACAGGTTCGAGTCCTGTTCCCGCTACTAAACAAAAGGGTTCAATCAAATGATTGAACCCTTTTTATTTTTAAACTACTTTTTTTTAAAACAATTTCAACACCTATAGATCAAATATAAAAGTTGAAAACATACTCAAAAGCTCGAGAGCAACAGATTTTATTTCTTCTTTAAACGATAAAAATCTGCAACATGCTCCAACATCAATTAAAATTTCTTTACTTTTTCTGAGTCAACCAACAAAATACACCTATAATTCAATACAAAGTTTTGTACTTTTTCTATTACAAAAACACGATACTCTCCATTTAGCACCAAAAAGATTCCATTTATAAAAAAACTTTTATTTTTTTTATAAAACTAAACATCTAGTTATCAGAAACCATAGCTCAATTACATCATTTAAAAACAAGTTGATTAGAAAACAAAGCCGTGGTTTACTTTGTTATCCCAGATATTCGTTCTATATTTGTACCACAATAGCGCGGGATAGAGCAGTAGGCAGCTCGTTGGGCTCATAACCCAAAGGTCACAGGTTCGAGTCCTGTTCCCGCTACTAAAACCAAACCACTTCAATCGAAGTGGTTTTTTTATTTATAGTCACATTTTAAATATTCTCTGTCTATTAAAATTAAGAATAGAAACTTTTAAGTAAGTAGCTAAGGATTTAAATGTTTGCAATTATCTTACTAAAACAAGTACTAGCTTAAAATTTATTTTATCCAAAAGTGATACTTGCATCAGATCAAATACAAAATTTGGGGATTAAATAAAAAATATGCTTTGTTTATGATATGCTTTTGTATAGTAGTTGTTCGAGACTTGTTCGAGACAAGTACCACAGAAACTCGGAAATCAGCTTTTTTTTCGAACATGATTGGTAGGAATGTGGTAGATGTCTGGTAGAAGATATGTATAAGCTAGTATTGATGTAAGTTTGAGCCAGGTGAAGTAGTTCAATATACCTGAGAATGGCGTGTTGAGATTTTGACGATGGTATTGAATTACTTAAGATGACTATTCTCAATTTGATTGAACCATTGTACTAGTTTTTTATCCCTATTTCTTTAACGGTTCGTTGTTTGTATATAGCCCTCTATCTATTGGCTAATACATAAGCTTGCTCAATTTCCGGATACAAGCTAAATAGTATCATTGTTTTCATTTTCCATTTCCATCCAACGATACTTAATTCTAACGTTTAGCAAAGCAACTATTTCAAGCTTTTGTACGTAAAAACACCGATAACCTGCAAGCTATTTGCAAAACAATACTTAGCGATTTGTTTCATAGCTCCAACTATTTGAAATGTAACCTCTTTTACTTTGCTCGGAAGGGATTTCGGTAAGTTTAATAGATATTCTATTAGTATTTCAGACTTTGTTCCTTTAACAACAGTAACAATGGTATTTACCTTATCTTTTCTTCTAGACTTAGAGGTAACGTTGGCACACAATTAATTCTCCTTTAGACAAACAAACTTCGTCCGTCGATAGTCTTTCTATTGTATTCTCAGGGGGAAACTAACCAAGCTTTGACGTATGCCTTTTGTTCCCATTTTTTAAAGTCGCTAGTTTTGTATTTATATTCACGTTGGCGTTTTCAATTCATTACATCAATTGAGCTTTCTTCGAATCACACTCTACCTTTCTTTGGGAAAAAAGGCTTTAACCGAAGAAGATTCGAAAAAACACTATAAAAAGCAATAGATTTAAAGTTAGCTGATGGAATATTAAGTTTTATAGTTTTGTCAAAAAAAATGGGAACTCAAAAAATGAATCCCCAATTATTTATTATTTTAATCGCTCAATTTCATCGTGTAACTGTTCCCACTCTTCCATCAATTGATCTAGTTTGCTTTTTTTCTTTTCATATTCTTTAAAGAAAGCAGCATCCTCCATCAGTTTCTCATAATTCACAGCCAAACTAGCATCATCTTTTTCAATCTTGCGCTCCATACTACTGATTTCAGCTTCTATCTTACTCAATCGATTTTGTAACGCCTTTTGCTTTTTTTGATCTTCATAAGACAAGGCTTGTTCCTTTTTATTATCCGCCTTAACGACTACTTTTTTACTTTCCGTTTTCTGTTCAACTTCACGCATGTTTTGCACATTACGTTCTTCTAAGAAATAATTGATATCCCCTAAATATTCTTTGATTTTTCGATCTTTGAATTCATACACAAAGTCTGTCAATCCTTGTAAGAAATCACGGTCGTGAGACACAATGATCAACGTTCCTTCAAAACGTCTTAACGCCGCCTTTAAAACATTCTTAGACTTAATATCCAAGTGATTCGTAGGTTCATCCATGAGCAACACATTTATAGGATCTAATAGCATTTTACAAAGCGCTAAACGATTTCGTTCCCCTCCGGACAATACCTTAACTTTCTTTTCAACATCATCGCCTCTAAACAAGAACGCACCCAACATATCACGCACTTTGGTACGATTGGAATCTGTAGCCGCATCTATCATAGTGTCTAGCAATGTCTTTTCTCCATCTAGATAATCGGCCTGATTTTGAGCAAAATATCCTATTTGAACATTGTGTCCAATTTTGATAGTACCTTCATAATCAAATTCTTTAACAATCGCCTTAATTAAAGTCGATTTACCTTGACCATTCTGCCCAACAAAAGCAATCTTAGCTCCGCGTTCAACCAGCAAGGAGATATCTTCGAAAATAACTTTTTCACCAAAGCTTTTAGTTACTTTGTCAATCTCCAAAACTACTTTACCAGGAGTTAAACTCACAGGGAAAGAAATATTCATAACAGAATTATCATCCTCATCAACCTCAATTCGCTCAATCTTATCTAGTTTTTTAATCAATGATTGCGCCATCGAAGCTTTTGTAGCCTTAGCTCTAAACTTTTCGATTAATTTTTCTGTTTCTTCAATCTTTTTTGATTGATTTTTTTGAGCAGCTAATTGCTGTTCACGCAATTCCTCTCTCAAAATCAAGTATTCGCTATAAGGTTTACTAAAATCGTAAATCTTACCTAAAGAAATCTCAATAGTTCTATTCGTTACATTATCCAAAAACATCTTATCGTGTGATACAATAACGACTGCCCCTGGATACGTTCTAAGAAATTGTTCTAACCAAATGATACTCTCTATATCCAAGTGGTTAGTAGGCTCATCCAAAAGCAAAACATCATTATTCTGTAACAAAAGTTTAGCAAGTTCAATACGCATTCGCCATCCACCCGAGAAAGTATCCGTCAAGTTTCCAAACTCTTCACGTTTAAAACCTAAACCTAATAAAACTTTCTCGGTTTCACCAACATAGTTATACCCGCCAATAATTTCAAATCGATGTGTTAAATCACCTAATTTTTCAATAAGTTCAGAATAACTTTCCGATTCATAATCAGTGCGCTCGGCCAACTGTTTGTTAACATTCTCTAAATCACACTCAACCTCTTTAATTTCAACGAAAGCCTGGTAGGCTTCGTCCAAAACAGTTCTTCCTAAAACAAAGTCAATGTCTTGTTTTAGAAAACCAATACGCAATTCTTTTTCAGTAGCAATACTTCCTGAATCAGGTTCAACCTCGCGAGAAAGAATTTTTAGCATCGTAGACTTACCCGCCCCATTCTTTCCAACTAATCCAACACGATCTCCCGCACCTAGTCTAAAGGTTACACTCTCAAATAAATAAGTTCCAGAAAAAGAAACCGATAGGTTATGTATGTTTAACATGAATGTTTTATTTTTTATATTTTTTAAAGCGCGAAATAGAGATATGATCATCTAAAACCGCATTATTTTCTATTTGATTAAATAATTGTTGTGCTAAATAAGGTCCTAAAAAAACACCTCGAGTACCTAGGCCGTTTAGTACATGAACTCTTGAGGACTCATTGGACGCTCCTACCAAAGGTTTACGATCTTTTACCGTTGGACGAACACCAGCTAAATGTTCAATCACTTCAAACTCCAAGCCTACAACTTCACGCAGACCATTCAACAACTCCTCCTTACCTTCATCTGTAAGCGTATCTGATTTATCCTTCCAATCATAAGTTGCACCAACTTTATACAAGTCATCACCTATTGGAATTAAAAATATATTGGCCTTTAAAATAAAATCGATATTTAAATTAGGAATACGAACCACCAACAACTCTCCTTTAGTTCCATCCAAAGGTAGATCTTTAAAAAAAGGATTATTTCGAATTCCAAAACCTTCAGCAAAAACAATATGCTTTGCTTCTATATCACGGTATTTAACACAAGTATCAGTAAATGAAAACGCATCAAAATCAAAGTCTTCATTCAGATACAAAGAACGCTCTTTTAGATGATTCCTATAAGCCAAAATCAAACCTTTTGAATCTAAATAACCCGTTTCAAAGACTTCGCCATAACCGTAAGCAGCAACAACTCCGTTTACTGATTTATAAGTTAATTCTGGAGCTAGATAAGGTTCTAAACTAGGTTTATCTGTTGCGTGAAACCAATTATTCTGTTCCTCTACAGATACTAGACGTCTCAGAAGAGGCATTTGGTGATTAAAAGAAGCGGTCAATTTCGATTCAATTCCTTCATAAAAAGACTTCGCAATCTTAATTTGAGCACCAATATTCCAAACCTCAGTAAAACGTTTTAAAACCACAGGATTATACATCCCACCCGCAACCATAGAAGAAGAACGCGTTTCCCCATCTATAACCATTACAGTTTTTCCTTGGTTCAGTGCTGTTTCAGTAAAACAAATACCAGCCAAGCCCGCCCCAACAACGATATAGTCCTTCATCATTATCGTAAAATAAAAAAACTCTTACCTACTAATTTAGATAAGAGTTTTTAAGTTAGTAATTACAAATTTAGTAATTCCACATATCATCTTCAAAATTTCTGATTGATTCTTTAATTCTTTCAGACTCTAAAAGTTGTCTCATTGAATTATCTTGAATGTAATCATCAATTCTTAAATCACCTTGCTGGTTATCAGTTTTATAAATCGTTGCACTGAATCTTCTAGAATTCAACATATGATCAAAATTGATAGGACGCGTAGGATTTCGTTCATTAAAAGCATAGTTTTTAAACAAGACATCACGTGCTCCTGGATAGAAAATCCAAAATAACTCAACATAATTTTCATTTTCAGACCCCAAAGTATAGATATCCGGAACAACTGGACAAATACCTAACAAACGATATTTCAATTCCCCTTGACCACGGTCGAAATACCACATACCAACGATATGATATTCTTTAACGTGATTTGGTCTTAATTCCTCTTTAGTAATATACTCCTCTGGAATACGCTCTCCCGCATTAATAAACTCACGACCAGCATCAGTTGTATCAATCTTAGTAAAAGCAGATTCTAAATCTTTTAAAGTTCTTTTAATTTTAAAATCGCTATCATCATAAACTTCATCAATCTCTCCAGATTTGATTCCGTCGATTAAAACCTGAAATAATGATTTTCTTCCCTCAGAAAGAACTTCTTCAGTTGGAAAATAATAAGGCGCGTTCATCTTTTCATCTAAAGAAATGGTTTCCCAAACTTTAGTTCCGAAAAGTATATCCCTATCTGATACATATCCATAAGGGATTGGCCCTTCACTCTCAGCAATAATTTCTGCTAGGTCTTTAAGCCCAATCTCATCGGCAGTTTTAGCATTAAGTAAGTTTGCCTGTGCATAACTTCCAAATGAAATTGCAGTAAACGCAATGAATGTTGATATTTTTTTCCAGTTCATATTGTAAAATTTTTCTTCTTTAAATTTAGATGAAATTAATTAATTTCAAAAGTACAAGGAGCAGTTTTTGGCAACATATAATCACCAGCACCTTCCAAACGTACTTTAATATCAGAAATCACAACTACATCTCCTCTTCTTGCTTTATTAATTGCAGATCTTGCTCTATCATCCATTCTGTTTCCTTGAACAACAACACTTGGCTGTCCAGGAACTTGTAATACGAATCCAGTAACAGTTAATCCAACCTCAAAATCAAAATCTTCAAGTTTCGCACCAATTGTAACGATCTCTAAATTAGATTTTTGACCTTTAGCAGCATATTCACCACGTACAGTACCTCTTGGAGCAGGAATACCCTTAATTCTAAATGTTCTTTTATCAGAAACTTTTTGTCCATCAGGCAAAGTACCTGTAACATTAATAACTACTTCTCTACCGGCACCAGGACTCATTACGTACTGTCCAGCTTTAGCTCCACGAACCAATCCAGGCGCAGAAGCCACAACTTTATCATCTGATATACCTGCAAAAGAAATTGTCATTGGGTTTTTAACACCTCTATATACAACGTTCATTTTATCTGCAGAAATAGTAGCTGAGTTTGGTTTAGGAACTACTACGTAATTTCCTTTAATATCGATTGGCACTTCAACCCCATCTTCCATAAATGAAAACTGTCCATTTATCTGATGTTCACCTACATTTCCGGTTCCGAAAGACAAGTTAACTTGTCCACCATCTAAAGCTGTTGAAAGATCAACCTCTCTACCATTTACTACAACTTTAGTAGGTACAGTAGATTTGTCATAACGACCTAAAACAACTTTTCCTTTAAATGTTTCACCAGCAAAATATGCAGATTTCTCTGATATAACAATTGCTGCATAATTACGCATCGAAGCCGCTTGACTCAATGTATTCCCCATTAAAACATTCATTATTTCATGCTCAACTACTTTTGCATCATTTTGCATAGCTGAGAATTTTGTTAATGAAGCTACAACCGGAAACCCTTGAAAATGATAATTTAAATAAGGTTTTACAACACCATCATTATCTTTTACATCTTCAATATTAAATTTCTTTTCTAAGTCAATTGCAATAGGTTGAAACTTTACATCTGTTCCTATAGCCGCTTTCATCGCTTGCTTGTAAGATTCAATTTTACCAACAAACTCACTACCTAAATCAGAGTATTTATCTCCTATGAACCACTGAGAATCAATAAATTCTCCTTTATCCATAGATTCGTAGTTCAAAGAACCATCATCATTACGTTTAACTGGCTCTAAAACACTTGCCTTTACAGTTTCAAGATACCCATAAAACGACGCTGTTATGTCTGCAATCTCTTTTGCTTTTTTACTTGGTTCTGAAAAACGAGTCGGATCATCAGCAGCTTTCATTTCTAAAGCTTGTAACAAACTATTATTGCTTTCAATAGCTGCTATATTTGCCGCTTCTACTTTTTCATTCACCATACCAAAAGCTGATAAAACCTCTTTAGAGATATTTAGTGCCATCATTGCAATGAAAACTAAATACATCAAGTTAATCATCTTTTGTCTAGGTGTCAATTTACCTCCTGCCATAGTCTATAATTTTATATATCATTAATAATTATAAACTAATTAGCATTTCTTGAACCTCCCATAGCCGAAAGCATTCCGCCATAAACTGTATTCAATGATGATAAATTAGTAGTCAATGACTGCATTTGATCTTTTAATTTCAAATTATTCTCAGCAACCTCTTGGTTGATTTCAGCATTCTTTTCTGCACTTGACAACTGAACTTTATACATAGCGTTTAAAGATTCTAATTGTGTAGCTGCTAAACTCATTTCTTCAGCATATTTTTTAGTTGAAGCAACAGAATCAACTGTTGGTGCAATTTCCTTAGCTGCCATTTCAAAGTTTTGAATACTTCTACTTAAACTATTCATCAATTCACCATCGATTTTAGCATCCTTAAGTAATTGATCTAATTTTTGTGAAAGCATTCCTTCTTCTTGAGTAGCCATTACCCCACCATTCATCATTCCGCCACCAATTCCGCCAGCCATCATTGCACCAGCAGGCATAGCTTTAGCTTCACCTCCTTTTAATTCCGGATAAACTTTAGACCAATCCAATTCATCATCAACAGGTTCAAAGGCAGAAATAGCAAAAATCAAAGCCTCAACAACCAATCCAAGGGTTAACATGTTATTACCATTGATTGGCCCTAATTCCATATGAGTAATTTTAAATAATGCTCCGATAATTACTACTGATGCTCCCATTCCGTAACAGAAGTTCATCACTTTTTTAGGTATTGCCATAATTTATAGTTAGTTTTTAGTTAGTTTTTTATTTTGGTATATTAAATATTATCTTGCTCCTTTTGGTGTTTTTACAACGTTTGGTCCAGAATACGTTTGTACGGTTCTAAATCCAATATAACTTCTTGCTGAATCAGCAAACTCCGAATCTCTTGTACTTACTTGTAAGAAATAAGCTGGATCTCTCCAAGAACCTCCTCTAACTACTTTAATTGGATTTGCAGTATTAGTATCTCTTGGTTTTAATGAAGAAACGAAATCATAAGATGCTGGATCATAAGACGAACTTGTCCACTCAGCTACGTTTCCTGCCATATTATATAAGTTATATCCATTCGGAACATAAGATTTTGCTTCTGCAGTAAATAAAGCTCCATCAGCAGCGTAGTCAGTTCTAGTTGGTTTAAAGTTAGCTAAGAAACAAGCTTTCTCATCTGTAGTGTAAGGTCCTCCCCAAGGATACATTGCAGACTCTAATCCACCTCTTGCAGCATATTCCCATTCAGCTTCCATTGGCAATCTATATGCATTCACTTGGTGTGACTGTCTTCTATCTTTTAAATAAGAATTTTTGTACAAAGTTCTCCAAGCAGCAAATGCTTTTGCTTGATGCCAAGTCACTCCAACTACTGGATATTCGCCATAAGCTGCATGCCAAAAATAATCATTATGCATCGGCTCATTATATGAATACTGGAACTCTTTAATCCAACGTGTTGTATCTGGATAAATCAATAATTCTTCTGATTTCATATGACGACTACGCTTTGCTCTAACATCATCTCCTTTATCGCGTACTGCAGCATCAATATCCATATAAGAGTATTTAAACTTTAATCTAGATACATCAAAAGTAGCCAATCCGTTGTAAGACTCACTTGCAGGTAAATAAAGAGAATCCATTACTTCTACGAAATACTCATCTGGATATTTCTTTTTTGAAATAGGTAACTTTGCTTTCTTGTTCAATTTTCTACCAGCATACATATCGTCACTCATTTCCATGCTATAGTAGTTATCATACATATACTTTTCGTATGGAGTTTGGTTTTCTGGCTCATTCTCTTCAATAAAGGCGTACTCTCCAATTCCTCCAGATCCTTTTGCCATCCCCATTTCATCAGCATAAATTGCTAATCTAGTTCGTACAACAGAATCTTTTACCCACTCAACAAATTTTCGATATTGATTATTTGTAATCTCAGTTTCATCCATATAGAACGACCCTACAGTTACAGTGCGGGTAGGTGCATCTTGAGTATTAAGAAAATCTTCACTTGATTTTCCCATCGTAAATGTGCCTCCTGGAATCAAAGACATCCCGTGCGGTTTTTCTGCCTTCCATTGTTTCCCAGGCATACCTCCCATTAGTTCACCTCTATCTCCAGAACCACAACTGAATAATATTGATGCAAATGCTGCTAGCGTAATGAACTTCTTCATATATTTTTGGGGTTTATATTTAATTTAAGTTTTAAAGCCGTAAACCTATCTAATTATTTTCAATTACACAAAGAAAAACTAAAAAAAATTAATTTATATTTAACATTTAAAAAAAAGAAGTCCCTAAATTAAATAAGACTTTTTTTAAGGGTTCTCCACCATCTATCAGGGACTTGCTGTTCAATTGCCATTTGATAATCCGAATAACTACAAGGCAACAACACTTGTCTAGTTATACTTTCATTAACAATTGAGGGTACTTCAACCGCTATCCACCAACGATCCGATAAATCACTTTTATAAAATACTAAATCATCATAATCCTGCATTGGAACGATATATTTAAAATAACTTTCCTTGCTTACAAACGGATATTCGTTTGATCGATAATTGACACCTTCAACAAAATACCAAATAATCTGCGCTATTAGTAACGTTTCATTCTTAGTATTATTATAATTAAATACTCCGAATGAACTAACACGATCACTTAGTCCTGAATATCTAGCTAATGCACATATTTCTCTACCATCAAATCCGTTTGGATTAAAGTTTTCAAAATTACCTGAATCTGCAGATTTAACAGCATGCATATCTAAACTCACTACATCGGCGTCTCGAAGAACTGGCTCAGCCAACGTACTGTTATTTACAATTTCACCTAATCTATAAGCTTCAAAATACAAACTGTTGATCAAATCGATTTCTTCTTGCGAATTAAAATAAGTTTGATACCCCAAGTTCGAATAATTAAATAAATTCGTAGGCTCTTCTAAAATAATGCGCGACAGAAATGTTTCAGCAGGATAACCATCTTCTTTTACCAAATCTAATCGATGATCAATACAAACCAAATTCACCATTTGCTCTAATGCATCATAAGCACGATACATTGCATACGTCAAGTCTTGCGACCCTCCAATCACGATAGGTATAATTCGATTTTTAATTAATATTTCAGTGAGTTTTTTTACCAAATAATAAGTATCACTTAGAGTTTCCCCAGGAACCACATCTCCAAAATCGATAATATTAGAAGACCAATTTCCAGGAAATAACTCATAAAAAGTTTTACGAACTTTTGTTAAATCCACCACATTAGTTCCATCTTCAAGCCCTCTATTATCTAAAACACCTACAATTGCAATTTTATAGTTTGAAAATGATTCGAAATTACCTCCTGAGAAAAAAGTTACTTTTTTTCCCAAGGACTGACTTGGCAATCCATCAATAAATTTTAAAAAATTTTGGTCTAACGGTCTTAGTAATTCAAAAATCATGGTATTTTATTTCTTTGTCGTTGTTTTCTTCGCAGCTGTTTTAGTAGCCGTTTTTTTAGCTGTAGTCGCTTTTTTCGTGGTAGTTGTCTTTTTCGCAACTGCTTTTTTCTTAGCAGGTGCTTTTTTAGCCAACATTTCCTGAACCTCATCTAAGGTTAATGCTGCTGCATCTACATCCTTACTCAATTCTATTTTCGTTTTCCCTTGAAGAATAACCGAACGTCCCCAACGTGCTTTTTCTACGCGAATCCCCTCTTCTTTCCAATCGTGGATAACCTTATCTATTTCCTTCTGAATTTTATCTGCAATCAATTCATCAATATCTGCTTTTGTCAGATTATCAAAATCATATTTCTTATTCACATTAATAAAAATACCATTCCATTTTAGATACGGTCCAAAACGACCAACTCCTTTTTGAACAGGCAAATCTTGATAAGTTGCGATTGGCGCATCAGCAACTTCTTTTTCTTTGATCAACTCTAACGCGCGTTCTAAAGTCACATCTAAAGGTTCTTCCCCTTTAGCTAATGAAATAAACGATTTTCCGTGACGCACATAAGGCCCGAATCGTCCATTATTAACTTCTATTTCTTCTCCTTTATATTCACCCAATTGCTTTGGAAGTAAAAATAAAGTTAGCGCTTCTTCTAAAGTAATTGTACCGATATTTTGGTCGGGACGCAAACTAGCGAATTGCTTCTCTTCATCCTCAGCATCTCCAATTTGAGCCATAGGTCCAAATTTCCCTAAACGCACTAAAATCGGTTTTCCAGATTTTGGATCTGTCCCCAAGATACGCTCTCCGGATTCGCGCTCTGCATGTTCCTCTACATTTCGAACGGTAGGATGAAAATGATCATAGAAGTCTTTCATCATTTTAGCCCAATCTTCATTTCCAGCAGCAATTTCATCAAAATCTTGCTCCACTTTCGCAGTAAAATTGTAATCTAAAATCGTTTCAAAATTCTTAACCAAGAAATCATTTACAATAATTCCAATATCTGTTGGAATTAAACGCCCTTTATCTGAACCTACTTTCTCAACTAAATCAGAAGTTTCAATTGCTCCATCTTTCAGCACCAACATTTTATAAGGACGTTCCTTACCTTCTGTAGTTCCTTTTTCTACATAAGTTCTCGCGATAATAGTAGAAATAGTAGGCGCATACGTAGATGGTCTACCAATTCCTAACTCTTCCAACTTTTTCACGAGTGAAGCTTCCGTATAGCGAGCGGCAGGACGTGTAAAACGTTGTGTTGCTACAATATTTTTATTTAATAAACGCTCCGAAACTCGTAATGCTGGCAAAATTCCTTCTACTTCCTCCTCCTCGTCATCATGCCCTTCCAAATACACTTTTAAGAATCCTTCAAAAAGCAAAACCTCTCCAGTTGCTGCAAAGTGTTCCTTATATTTATCTGCTTCAATTTTCACATTTGTACGCTCTAACTGCGCATCACTCATTTGAGAAGCTAAAGTACGTTTCCAAATTAAATCATATAAGCGTGCTTGATCCCGATCAACAGGCGCATTATGCAAGGTCATATCGGTCGGTCGGATAGCCTCGTGAGCCTCCTGAGCACCTTTACTCTTTGTAGAATACGTTCTCGGCTTGCTAAATTCTTTTCCGTATGATTTGGTGATTTCCGCTGCCGCTGCTTGCATCGCCTCTTGCGAAAGATTAACACTATCTGTTCTCATATACGTAATCAATCCACTTTCATACAGGCGTTGTGCCAACATCATGGTTTGACTCACCGAATAATACAACTTTCGGGCTGCTTCTTGTTGCAACGTAGAAGTTGTAAACGGAGCCGCAGGAGATTTCTTCGCTGGCTTTGTTTCTAAATCACTTACCTTATACGTAGCTCCAATATTTTTATTTAAGAATGCTTCCGCTTCCGCCAACGATTCAAAATTCTTTGGAAGCTTAGCTTTGAATGATTTCCCCTCTTCGTTACTAAACTCAGCGGTTACGCTATAAGAAGCCTTCGAATCAAATTCATTAATTTCGCGTTCGCGTTCCACAATTAATCGAACCGAAACCGATTGTACACGCCCAGCAGAAAGCCCTCCCTTTACTTTTTTCCAAAGTACTGGAGACAACTCATATCCTACCAAACGATCCAAAACACGACGCGCTTGTTGTGCATTTACTAAATTATAATCAATGCTTCGCGGATTTTCAATGGCTTTTTGAATCGCTGTTTTAGTAATTTCATGAAATACAATGCGTTTTGTTTTATCTTCCTTCAACTTCAATTCTTCGGCTAAATGCCAAGCAATTGCTTCTCCCTCCCGGTCCTCATCGGAAGCTAACCAAACCATTTCTGCTTGTTTCGAAAGGTCTTTTAGTTTCTTCACCACAGCCTTCTTGTCTGCAGAAACCTCATATTTAGGTTTAAAGTTGTTCTCCACATCAACACCAATTTCCTTGGATGGTAAATCAGCAATGTGTCCATAACTCGACTCTACTTTATAATCCTTTCCTAAAAACTTTTCAATGGTTTTCGCCTTCGCTGGTGACTCAACAATCACTAAATTCTTTGCCATATTTCACTATTTTGCCAACAAAAGTATATGATTTTTTTAAATATTACCTTTTTAGATTTTTTAAAAAATAGTTTTTTAGTTTTATCTATTCATTTTACACCCAAGATCTCGGACTATTCATCAACATTTTAAACTTAAATCACCTAATTCTATTGTTTTAGATATTTAAACACCAATTTTATGCGAAACCATTAATTTTCAAAACATTCCATTTTAAAAAAAATATTTAAAATTTAAAACTCGTATAAATCTTTATCCTTTTAGAAAAAAACTGTTAAATAGATTACTGCCAACTTGGCATAACAATTATATAAAGTATATTTGTAAGCTGTATTAAAAACATCCTTTGGAACAAGTATATGGAAAAGGTAATTGAAGAAAACAAACAAGGAACAAGTTTATCCTTAGAACAAAATAAAAACAACACCAAAAAGCTTTTTATCGAAAGCTATGGCTGTCAGATGAATTTTTCTGATAGCGAAATTGTGGCATCTATCTTATCCGATCAAGGGTATAACACGACCCAAAATCTTGAAGAAGC
Organism: Flavobacterium sp.; assembly: GCA_030151565.1. Lineage (GTDB taxonomy): Bacteria > Bacteroidota > Bacteroidia > Flavobacteriales > Flavobacteriaceae > Flavobacterium. The sequence continues at coordinate 23,590 of JASLDM010000037.1, forward strand.
GGATTTAGTTTTAGTAAACACCTGCTCTATTCGTGATAAAGCCGAACAAACGGTTCGCAAGCGATTAGAAAAATACAATCGGGTAAAGCGCGTAAATCCAGGTATGAAAGTTGGCGTTTTAGGCTGTATGGCCGAACGTCTAAAAAGCAAATTTCTAGAAGAAGAAAAGATTGTTGATCTTGTTGTTGGACCAGATGCTTATAAAGATATTCCTAACCTATTAAAAGAGGTAGAAGAAGGAAGAGATGCCATCAACGTGATTCTTTCTAAAGAAGAAACCTATGGAGACATTTCGCCTGTACGTTTGATGAGCAATGGAGTTACGGCATTCGTATCAATCACAAGAGGTTGTGACAATATGTGTACCTTTTGCGTAGTTCCATTTACAAGAGGACGCGAACGCAGTAGAGATCCTCAAAGTATTCTGGAAGAAATCCAAGATTTACATGATCGCGGTTTTAAAGAAGTAACACTATTAGGTCAGAATGTAGACAGCTACTTATGGTATGGTGGCGGACTTAAAAAAGATTTCGACAAAGCAAGTGATATGCAAAAAGCGACAGCAGTAGATTTTGCGCAACTGCTCGAAAGTGCCGCTATACGTTTCCCTAAAATGCGTTTCCGTTTTTCAACTTCTAATCCACAAGACATGCATGAGGAAGTTTTGCACGTAATTGCAAAACACCATAATATATGTAAATACATTCACCTGCCTGTTCAATCTGGAAGCACGAGAATCTTAGAAGAAATGAACCGCCAACATACTCGTGAAGAATATATGGCGCTTATTGACAAAGTTCGCAGCATTATTCCAGATTGCTCTATCTCTCAGGATATGATTACCGGCTTTCCTACCGAAACCGAGGAAGACCATCAAGACACCTTGTCGCTCATGGAATATGTGCGCTATGATTTTGGATATATGTTTGCCTATTCTGAACGTCCAGGTACCTTAGCCGCAAGAAAGCTAGCAGATGATGTACCAGAAGAAGTTAAAAAACGCAGACTACAAGAAATCGTAGACTTACAACGTGCAATAGGCTTAGAGCGTACACAGCGCTTTTTAGGTCAAACGATGGAGGTTTTGATTGAAAAACCATCCAAACGTTCTGAAGAACAATGGTCAGGGAGAAACTCACAAAACACCGTGGTGGTATTCCCTAAAGAACACTATAATGTTGGTGATTTTGTAGAAGTTAAAATTACAGATTGTACTTCTGCTACACTTATAGGAGAAGCTGTTGGGTATTCCCCAATGCAGTCTTAAATTCAAAGCCAAACCTGCGAAATACTATAATTTAAAACAAACGAGATGGAAAATGTTCAGGCCGTAAAACAGCGATTTGAAATTATCGGAAATGATCCTAAGTTAAACCGAGCAATTGAAAAAGCGATTCAAGTAGCTCCAACAGATATTTCGGTTTTAGTTACAGGAGAAAGTGGTGTAGGTAAAGAAAGTATTCCCAAAATAATCCATTCGCTTTCACACCGAAAGCACGGAAAATATATCGCTGTCAATTGTGGCGCCATTCCAGAAGGCACCATTGACAGCGAACTTTTTGGTCATGAAAAAGGCGCTTTTACAGGTGCCGTATCTAGCAGAGAAGGCTATTTTGAGGTAGCAGACGGAGGAACTATTTTTTTAGATGAAGTAGGAGAACTCCCACTAACCACGCAAGTTCGCTTACTACGTGTGTTGGAAAACGGAGAGTTTATCAAAGTAGGCTCTTCCAAGGTGGTAAAAACAGACATTCGAATTGTAGCTGCTACAAACATCAATATGTCCGAATCCATCGAGAAAGGAAAATTTCGAGAAGATTTATATTACAGATTAAGCACGGTAGAAATCACCTTACCTCCCTTACGAGAACGCGGAGAAGACATTCATTTATTGTTTAGAAAATTCGCTTCTGATTTTGCCCATAAATACAAAATGCCTCCGATACGTTTAGACGAGCAAGCAGCCCACTATTTAGTGCGCTACCGTTGGGATGGAAATATTCGTCAGCTTCGAAACGTAGCAGAGCAAATTTCGGTATTAGAAACCAACCGCGATATTTCAGCAGCTATTCTCCAAAGTTACTTACCCGCCAATCACGATCGTCAACTTCCCTCTTTAATAGAAAACAAAAAAGCGGAAAGTGACTTTAGCAGTGAACGAGAAATTTTATACAAAGTTCTTTTCGACATGAAAAGCGATTTAAACGATCTTAAAAAACTGACCCTCGAACTCATGCAAGGTGATAAGTCCAATGTACAAGAAACAAACAAAAATCTGATTCAACGTATTTACGGGCAAAACGAAAAAGAAGAAATGCAAGCACAACCCGCTTCAAACCATGTTGCGGTGTTTCCAATAGCACAACAAACGCATGAAGCTACTTTTAGCAACGAAGAGGATGAAGAGCATTATTTACTAGCAGAAACAATAGAAGATGAAGAACCGCTCCGTTTAGATGAACACGAAGTAGAACTCATCAAAAGAGCCTTGGATCGAAATAGCGGAAAACGTAAGGCAGCAGCTGATGAACTTGGTATCTCAGAACGAACGCTTTATCGCAAAATAAAACAATACAACTTATAAGCAATGAAATACAACATTCTACTTACGTTAATTGCTCTGAGCTCTTTATTTTCTAGCTGTAAATATTATAATTTTACAGGAACAGGAAAAATAGATGCAGATACTTTTCAGGTAAATTATTTCCAAAATAATGCGGAATTAGTAGAGCCCGGAATCGAACGTACATTTACCTTAGCTCTTCAAGATCTCATTCAAAACCAAACGACACTTAGTCTAACAAATAGCGGAGGAGACTTAGTTTACGAAGGAGAAATTGTAGACTTTAGAATCTCACCAATGACAGCAACGGCTGATCAGCGAGCGGCTCAAAATAGATTATACATCTCGATAAACGTTCGCTTTACAAATAAAAGAAATCCAAACGATGATTTTGAAAAACGTTTTTCACATTTCTATGATTTTGGAGCAAACACACAACTTTCAGGAGCATCATTATCGACAGCTCTAGACGAAATTTATGAACGCATCACACAAGATGTTTTCAACGAATCATTAGCAAAATGGTAATTTAATTTTTTGATTTTGAATATAAACGATTTACACATCCTCCTCCACAAACCGGAACATATTCAAGGAGAAGATGCCGATCAATTAGAAAAAGTACTCTTGGAATTCCCGTATTTCCAAGCAGCACATGCGCTATATTTAAAAAGTTTATATACACAGAAAAGTTATAAATACAATTCTGAATTAAAAAAAACAGCAGCCTACACTACGGATCGAGACATCCTATTTGACTTTATCACATCAGAAGAATTTGTTTCGTACAAACCTTTTTCTTTTTCTGATAGTAAAACAACTATTCAGGAGAACATAAAAGAAACGACACAAAATAAAGAATCAGGAAAACTAATCGACTCTCTTCTCAATTCAATTTCCAAAATAGATGAAGCGCCTTCCTCAGCCAAGGAAACAGAATCTACAAAAGAGCAGATAAAATTAGAAGAGAAACTAGAATTAGGAAAGCCTCTTCATTTTGATGAAAACGAAAAATATTCGTTCCAACAGTGGCTTCAATTATCCAAATCAGGACCAATAGAACCTACAATTCAATCGGAAACAGAAGAAAAAACAGAAAAAAAAGACCCTGAAAGACAAAAAAAACTAGAATTAATCGATAAGTTCATAGAAACAAATCCTAAAATTATCACAACAAAAAACACGCCTGTAACCCCTGTAAATATTGAAGTTTCAAGTAGTGATAGTGATAGTTTTATGACCGAAACTTTGGCTAAAATATACTTAGAACAAAAAAAATATCAAAAAGCGATACAAGCTTATGAGATTTTAATTTTGAAATATCCAGAAAAAAGTAGTTTCTTTGCAGACCAAATAGTAGACATTAAAGCGTTACAACAACATAATAGTTAAAAACAATGAACACATTTACCATATTCTTAGTACTAATTACAATTGTTTGTTTCCTACTTATAGTAGTAATCATGGTACAAAACCCTAAAGGTGGAGGTTTAGACTCTTCATTTGGAGGATCAACAGTTGTAGGTGGAGTAAAAAACACCAATGATTTTCTAGACAAAAGTACATGGACTCTAGGAGGTCTTTTAATGGTTCTAATTTTAATGTCAAGTATGAGTTTTAGTGGTGGAGGTGCAAATGGAGACTCTAAAATCTTAGATCCAAATGCAGCAGCAACACTTCCTTCTGCACCAGCAGCAGTGAATGAAACACCTGAAGCTACAACTCAAGCAGTTGAGACTACGACACCCCCAACACAAGAAGCCGAATAATCTTAGCTTATATAATAAAACCACCATGCCAGCTCTGCCAAGCTGGCATTTTTGTTTCTACAAATTGTCAGTAAAACTCATTTGGCACACTTTGTGAATTTCTACAAAACGAAGAATAAAGATTAATTCAATTTGATAAATTATAAAAATTATGGCTTTAAATATTAAACCACTTTCAGATCGCGTTCTAATAGAACCACTACCAGCGGAAACGAAAACAGCTTCTGGAATTTTTATCCCAGATACAGCAAAAGAAAAACCACAAAGAGGAACAGTAGTTGCTGTAGGAAACGGAACAAAAGATCACAAAATGACTGTTAGCGTAGGTGATACAGTACTTTACGGAAAATACGCAGGAACAGAATTAAAATTAGAAGGCAAAGACTATCTAATTATGCGTGAAGACGATATTTTAGCTATCGTTTAAAAATTAAAGCAATAAAGATTAACAAAACTAAAAACAAGAAAAATGGCAAAAGATATTAAGTTTGAAATTGAAGCACGTGACGGATTAAAACGCGGTGTTGATGCTTTAGCAAATGCAGTAAAAGTAACGCTTGGACCAAAGGGTAGAAATGTAATTATTGGAAAATCTTTTGGCGCTCCAACAGTAACCAAAGACGGAGTGTCTGTAGCTAAAGAAATTGAACTAGAAGATACTTTAGAAAATATGGGAGCTCAAATGGTTAAGGAAGTTGCATCTAAAACGAACGACCTAGCTGGAGACGGAACAACAACCGCTACAGTATTAGCCCAAGCCATTGTAAAAGAAGGATTAAAAAACGTAGCTGCTGGTGCAAATCCAATGGATTTAAAACGCGGTATCGACAAAGCAGTTGAGATAATTGTTGAGGAACTTAAAAAACAAACTCAAGAAGTTGGAAGTTCTATGGATAAAATTCAACAAGTAGCTTCTATCTCGGCAAATAATGATGATGTAATTGGTGAATTGATTGCTCGTGCTTTCGAAAAAGTAGGAAAAGAAGGTGTTATTACTGTTGAAGAAGCTAAAGGAACAGAAACTTTTGTTGACGTTGTTGAAGGAATGCAATTCGACAGAGGGTATCTATCTCCATATTTCGTAACAAATTCTGAAAAAATGGAAGCCGAATTAGACGCTCCATATATTTTATTATACGACAAAAAAGTATCTTCTTTAAAAGAACTTTTACCTGTATTAGAACCAGTAGCACAATCAGGAAAACCGCTTTTAATCATTGCGGAAGATGTAGATGGAGAAGCGCTTTCAACTTTAGTTGTAAATAAACTTAGAGGCGCCTTGAAAATTGCTGCTGTAAAAGCTCCTGGCTTTGGAGACCGAAGAAAAGCCATGTTAGAAGACATTGCAATCCTAACTGGTGGTATTGTAATTTCTGAAGAACAAGGATACACTCTTGAAAATACAACTTTAGAAATGCTAGGAACTTGTAAACGTGTTAGCATTGACAAAGATAATACAACAATCGTTAGCGGTGCCGGAGATGCGGATATGATTAAAAATAGAGTTAATCAAATCAAAGCACAAATGGAAACCACAACTTCTGATTACGATAGAGAAAAACTACAAGAACGTTTAGCTAAATTAGCAGGCGGTGTAGCTGTACTTTATGTTGGAGCAGCTTCAGAAGTAGAAATGAAAGAGAAAAAAGATCGTGTTGATGATGCTTTACACGCAACAAGAGCTGCTGTAGAAGAAGGAATTGTTGCTGGTGGAGGAGTTGCCCTTTTAAGAGCTAAAGCTGCCTTAGAATCAATTAAACCTGAAAATGCAGATGAAGAAACAGGAATTCAAATCGTCGCTAGAGCTGTTGAAGCACCTTTACGTACTATCGTAGAAAACGCAGGTTTAGAAGGTTCTGTAATTGTAGCAAAAGTTTTAGAAGGTGACGCTAATTTTGGCTACAATGCTAAAACTAACGAATATGTAGACATGCTTGCTGCTGGAGTTATCGATCCGAAAAAAGTAACTCGTGTTGCTTTGGAAAATGCCGCTTCAGTTGCCGGAATGATCTTAACAACAGAGTGTGCTTTAGTAGACATTAAAGAAGACAACGGAGGCGGAATGCCAATGGGAGGCGGAATGCCTGGAATGATGTAATCTATTCCTTTTCAAAATA
>JASLDM010000116.1 GCA_030151565.1 Flavobacterium sp.
TACGCCTATTCCGCGTGTTCTACAGATGGCTTTGAAGTCTTATCGACCTTGATTTTATTGAATCTTGAATTTTAAATTATTATTAATTAATTTCTGTTTTTTGATTTTTGAGTTTTTTTCAGCTTTTACTGAGTTTTTCTGGACAGAATCTGCTTTCTGTGATAGTTCACTTTTTAATTCAGTAGGTTTACTAGTTTGTTCTTCTACAGTTTTTGCAATTATTGAATCGACAACAGATTTTTGTGCTTCTAACCGACGTTTAACTTCTTCTTGCATTTCAAAGTAAGTAGCATCTTCAAGATTAATGTAGTATTGGTTATTTGTTACAAAGGTCAGGCTGTCAATTTGATGTTTGTTTAGAATTGCAGCTGCATTAATAGTTGGAATGGTGTCAGTGTAATAAGCGCTCACTGCGTCAATACCCGATAAAACCGAGAAATCATATAAAATATCGATCATTTTATCTTTTTCGATAAAAGGCGATGGCTTCTCGTTTTTAGTACCACAAGCAACTATTAAAATAAGGCTAATAAAAGAAATGATTTTTTTCATAAAATTATCGTTCAAATAACAAACGAGCTCCTGCTTTTACATCCGAAACTTTGTCGTCTGTATATGCTAAAGTTCCGTTGACAAATGTATGTGTGATTTTAGAAGTGAAGGTTTGTCCTTCAAAAGGAGACCAGCCACATTTATATAAAATATTGTTTTTATTAACTTCCCAATTTGAATTTGGGTTTACCAATACGATATCAGCATGGTAACCTTCTTTTAAGAAGCCTCTTTTCTCAATTTGAAATAGAATGGCTGGGTTGTGGGCAGTTTTTTCAACAATTTTTTCAATGCTGATTTTGCCTTCTTTTACTTTTTCTAGTAAAGCAATTAGTGCATGTTGTACCAAAGGGCCACCTGAAGGTGCTTGTGTATACACTTTGTTTTTTTCTTCTAAAGTATGTGGTGCGTGATCCGTTGCAATTACATCAATTCGATCGTCTAGAAGCGCTTCCCAAAGAGTTTCACGATCATTTTCCGTTTTTACGGCTGGATTCCATTTAATAAAATTCCCTTTCTCTTCGTAATCTTTGTCTGAAAACCACAAGTGATGTACGCAAACTTCTGCAGTAATCTTTTTGTCTTTTAAAGGTATATCGTTGCGGAATAACTCTGTTTCTTTAGCTGTGGAAACGTGGAATACGTGTAGTCTTGCGCCAGTCTTTTTTGCCAATTCAATTGTTTTTGAAGACGATAGGTAACAAGCTTCTGTACTACGAATAATTGGGTGGTATTTTACAGGGATTTCTTCTCCGAATTTTTCTTTGTAGGCAGCTAAGTTTTTTTGAATGGTTCCTTCGTCTTCTGCATGAACAGCAATAAGCATTGAAGTGCTAGAAAATATTTTCTCTAAAACGTCTTGATTATCAACTAACATATTTCCTGTTGAAGAGCCTAGGAATAGTTTAATCCCTGCAACATTTCTAGGGTTTGTTTTTAAAACTTCTCCTAAATTGTCATTAGTTCCTCCCATCATAAAAGAGTAGTTTGCATGGGATTTTGTAGATGCAATCTTGTATTTGTCTTCTAATAACTCTTGGGTTACTGCGTTCGGTACCGTATTCGGTTGTTCTATAAACGAAGTGATTCCGCCAGCGACAGCTGCTTTTGATTCCGATTCAATATCTCCTTTGTGCGTTAAACCTGGTTCTCTAAAGTGAACTTGATCATCTATCATTCCTGGAAGTACATAATTACCTTCAGCATTGATGATTTCGGTGCCTTTAGGAGCTTCGATTGCTGTGCCTATTTTTGTAATTAAACCATTTTCAATCAATAGGTCTCCTGTAAAGGAAGTTCCTTCGTTTATAATAGTTCCGTTCTTAATTAAATACTTTGTCATTATAGCTTGTTTAGTAGTTTCTTGAATCTTAACACTAAAACGCCAAATACGGCTTCTCTGATAATTCCGCTTGACATTTTTGATTGTCCTTTTGTTCGATCTGTAAAAATTATAGGGATTTCTTCTATTTTGAAGTTTTTTGCAAATGCTCTGTATTTCATTTCTATTTGAAAAGCATAGCCAACAAAGCGAATTTGATCTAAGTCGATTGTTTGAAGGACTTCTTTTTTATAGCATACAAAACCAGCGGTAGTGTCTTTGATTTTCATTCCTGTGATAAGACGGACATATACAGAAGCAAAATAAGATAAGAGAACTCGGTTTAATGGCCAATTTACAACGTTTACGCCAGTGACGTAACGAGATCCGATTGCCATATCTGTTCCGTTCCTGCAAGCTTCTAGTAAGAGTGTAAGGTCTTTAGGGTTGTGCGAGAAATCCGCATCCATCTCAAAAATATAAGGATATCCATGTTCTAGCGCCCATTTAAATCCATGAACGTATGCAGTTCCCAATCCATTTTTTTTGGTTCTGACTTCGAGAAATAGTCGATCTTTATTTTTGATTTGTAATTCAGCTACTGCAGCAGCAGTTCCGTCAGGTGAATTATCATCAACAACTAAAATATGAAATGCTTGTGGTAACGCTAGTACGGTTTCCACAATATCTGTGATGTTCTCAATTTCATTATAGGTTGGAATAATTACAATTCCTGATTCCATAGTGTTGTGTTTGCTTACAAAAGTAACCTTTTTCTATAAAGTTAGCACTTAATTAAAATACAAACTCTTTTCGATTTAAAAAATTAGTAATTTTGTATCCCGATATGGTAGAGTTAACTTTAATAGAGCGAATAGTTGTAAGCAAAGATTGGGCAACCCTGATTTTTTTGTTGAGTTTTTCTATTATTGCTGCTAATCGTAACTTATATGAAATTCGATTTTCTGAATTTTTAAAATTAGGATATTCTACAAAATATATCAAGATATATAAAGATACGAGTAATTTAAGAAATAGCTTCACGCTATCTTTCTTTTTTATTCAAATTGTATCTGGAACTTTTTTTATTCAAATCTGTATGAAGAGTTTTGGATATATTCCAGAATATAGCTTTAATTCTTTTCTACGGATTTTAAATTTTGTGTCTTTTTTTATTTTATCAAAGTATTTAATCGAGAAGATTGTAGCTACAACCTTTAGAATAGAGGAATTTGTAGAGCAATTTAATTTGCAGAAGGTGAATTATCGGAATTTTATTTCAATGTTGATTTTACCGATCGTTTTGGTTCTGTTTTATAATGATATCGATAATAAAATCCCCCTTTACGTTATTATGTTTGCTTTATTAGCAACAAACGTATTCTTATATATCTTTTTTTTGAAAAATTATCAAAAAGCAATTATGAGTAAGTTGTTCTATTTTATTTTGTATCTTTGCACCCTTGAAATAGCTCCTTATTTTTTCTTGTATTATTGGTTTACAAAATCTTAGAGCATTACAAAAATATTATTATGAAAGTGAAAACAATTTTGGTTTCCCAACCAGAGCCTAAAGTAGAAAATTCGCCGTACTTTGAATTGCAACAAAAGTGCAAAGTAAAAGTTGACTTTAGACCTTTCATCCATGTAGAAGGAGTGACGGCTAAAGAAGTGCGTCATCAAAAAATCGATCTGAATAATTTTACTGCCATTATTTTGACTAGTAAAAATTCTGTAGATCACTTTTTTAGGGTTGCTGAAGAAATGAGATTCAAAGTGCCAGAAACGTTAAAGTATTTTTGCCAATCTGAAGCAGTTGCTTATTATTTGCAAAAATATGTGGTTTATAGAAAACGTAAAATTTACGTTGGCCAGAAAGAATTTGCGGATATCGCACCTTTGATTAAAAAGTACAAGGATGAAAAGTTTTTACTTCCAGCTTCGGATCAGTTAAACAATGAAGTGCCTTTAACTTTAAATGGATTGAAAATTGACTGGACAGAGGGAGTTTTTTACCGAACAGTTATGAGTGATTTGTCAGATTTAGCAGATGTTAAATATGACGTGTTGGTGTTTTTTAGTCCGACAGGAATTAAATCGCTCTTTAAAAATTTCCCGGATTTTACTCAAGACAATACGCGTATTGCTGTTTTTGGAACAACGACTCAGAAAGAAGCTCTTGATAATAATCTTCGAGTTGATATTATGGCGCCAAGCCCTGAATGTCCTTCGATGACTATGGCTTTAGAGCAGTATATTTTGAAAGTAAATAAATAGAAATGATAAAAAAAAACACTCTTCGGAGTGTTTTTTTTATTGAATTATATTTAGATTGTGCTAGGGTTAATGGATTTAAAAGATGTGCTATGTTGTATTTAGATTTGTATTATAAGCTAAAAGAGGCTTTTTATGAAGACAGGAGTAAGAAAGAAATTTCTGAATTAGATCTTGTTTTAACACATCATCAATTTTCGTCTCGAAAAGCAAAACAGTTGTTGTCTGGGAGTGATGCGTTGTGTTGTGATAAACATCAGACATTGTTTGAGAAAAAGATTTTTTATGACATACCGCTTTTGGAGACGCCTGACTCTGATATATCGAGTAATATTCATTTTAAATATCATGTTTTACAAGTTGGTAGCGTGAAGCCGGCTAAGGAGGTGTTGTTGTTTTTTCATGGATTAAATGAAAAAACTTGGGATAAATATTTGCCGTGGGCATATGGGTTGGCTAAAAAAACAGGTAAGGCTGTGGTGCTTTTTCCTATTGCTTTTCATATGGATCGAGCGCCTGAATTATGGAGTGATCGTAGAGAGATGTTGAGGATTGCTGAAGAGCGTGGGGCTTCTGATTTGGAGAATTCAGAATACTCATTTGTTAATGCGGCTATTAGTTCAAGAATGGAAGCGCATCCGCAAAGAATGTTTTGGTCGGGATTGCAGACTTATACAGATGTGTCGGATTTGATTAAATTGATGCGAAAAGGGGGGGTGGAAGAGGTGGATAAGGAGTGTAAGATTGATTTATTTGGATATTCTATAGGAGCTTTTTTTTCAATGATGCTTTTGCTATCTAATCCTGATGGCTGTTTTGACGAGTCAAAGTTGTTTTGTTTTTGTGGGGGAATAACAATTGATCGGATGTTTCCTATTTCAAAATATATTATGGACGGAAAGTCAACGGTAGCTATGCAAGAATGTTTTTCATTGCTTTTGAATTCAGATTTTATTCGTGATCCGCGCTTGAGGCATTATCAGGATGAAGATCTACATTTGGAAGAGAGTTGGTTTAAGGCTTTATTAAAATATAATTATTTTCAAGAGCGACGTGAAAATCGTTTGAGGGAATTGGAAGGTAGGATAAAGGGGTTTGTATTAAAAAATGATTTAGTTATTCCTGCATTTGAAGCTTTAAATGTTTTGCAAGGAGGGTATCGAGATATAAATATTGAGGTTGAGGTTGAAGATTTTGATCATCCTTATTCACATGTAATGCCTTTTCCTTTGACAATAAAAAATGCTAATGAGGTTGATTGTTCTTATCGTAAATTAATGGATTCAGCTATGAATTTTTATAAATAGCATGCCTATTTAGTTTGTGTGATAATAGAGTAGTGTCGATCAAAATGATTAAAATTTGAAGGGGATGAAGTGGGTAGGATGATTTCAGCTTTAAAAAAATAGAGGAGAGGTTTGTATAATAAATAAATAATTGTACTTTTGCACTCCCTTTATTGGGAATGGAATGTTTAATTAAATAATAATTTATTGTGGAAAGTTTAAGCTACAAGACAGTATCGGCGAACAAAGCAACAGTTCAGAAAGAATGGTTGGTTGTTGACGCTGAAGGCCAAAACTTGGGACGTCTTGCTTCTAAAGTAGCAGTGCTATTGAGAGGTAAACATAAAACAAGTTACACGCCGCACGTAGACTGTGGAGACAACGTAATCGTTATCAACGCAGAAAAAATCAACCTTACAGGGAACAAATTGGAGGATAAACAATATATCCGTCACACAGGTTACCCAGGAGGACAAAGAGTATTAACTGCTAAAGTAATGCAACAAAAAAATCCTGCATTATTGATTGAAAAAGCAGTAAAAGGAATGTTGCCTAAAAATAAATTAGGAGCACAATTATTCCGTAACCTAAACGTAAATGTAGGTGCTGAGCACAAACACGAAGCTCAACAACCTAAAACCGTTAATTTAAACGAAATTAAGTAATGGGAGTTATTCACAAAATCGGTAGAAGAAAAACCGCTGTTGCTCGTGTTTATGTTTCAGAAGGAACAGGAAACATCACAGTAAACAAAAAAGAATTTACAACTTACTTCCCAACGGCTACATTACAATACAAAGTTTTGCAACCACTTTCATTAACTGAAAATGCTGAGAACTTTGATATTAAAGTAAATGTATACGGAGGAGGATCTAATGGTCAAGCTGAAGCTGTGCGTATGGCAATTGCAAGAGCTATGTGTGAAGTTGATGTTGAAAACAGAGCTGTATTGAAACCAGAAGGTTTACTTACACGTGACCCTCGTATGGTTGAGCGTAAGAAATTTGGTCAGAAGAAAGCTCGTAAGAGATTCCAATTCTCTAAACGTTAATATTTATTTATTATTAAAAAATCTAAGTTTTTGTTGCTCGCTTGCTGAGGCAAGAAGTAGTTTAGCATCTAAATGGTTGAGACTGAGAGTTATCTCGCTACTCGATTATTGCTAATACAACAGAACGTAAACTATTAGAAAATGGCAAACAAAGTAGAAGTTAAAGAATTACTAGAAGCAGGTGTTCATTTCGGACACATGACTAGAAAATGGGATCCAAATATGGCTCCTTACATCTATATGGAGCGTAATGGAATTCACATTATCAATCTATATAAAACAGCAGCAAAAATCGAAGAGGCTAATGAAGCTTTGAAAAAGATTGTTGCTTCAGGTAGAAAAGTACTTTTCGTAGCTACCAAAAAACAAGCGAAGGATATCGTAGCTGAAAAAGCTGCAGCAGCTAACATGCCTTACATCACAGAAAGATGGCCAGGTGGTATGTTGACTAACTTCGTTACTATCCGTAAAGCTGTTAAAAAAATGGCTTCTATTGATAGAATGAAAAAAGACGGTACATTTTTAACTCTTTCAAAGAAAGAGCGTTTACAAGTTGATCGTTTACGTGCAAAATTAGAGAAGAACTTAGGTTCTATTGCTGACATGACTCGTCTACCAGCAGCTCTTTTTGTTGTAGATATTAAAGCGGAACACATCGCAATTAAAGAAGCTCAAAAATTAAACATTCCAATCTTCGCTATGGTAGATACCAACTCTGATCCACGTCAAGTTGATTTCGTTATCCCAGCAAACGATGATGCTTCTAAATCAATTGATAAAATCTTATCTTTAGTAACTGCTGCTATCATTGAAGGGCATGCAGAAAGAAAGTCTGATAAAGACGAAGCAGCTCCAGCTCCTGTGAAAGCAGAAGTTAGCGCTACTGAAGAATAATAATTTAACAATATTATAAAGTCGTTATGCTGATAGATGTTTACCTTTGTATTCGCTGTCAATAACGACTTTTTTTATTAACACTTAACACACTTTAAAATGGCAAATATTACTGCTGCAGAAGTAAACAAACTAAGACAAGTTACAGGTGCCGGAATGATGGACTGTAAAAAAGCTTTAGTAGAAGCTAACGGAGATTTTGATTTAGCAATCGAAAATTTACGTAAAAAAGGACAAAAAGTTGCTGCTAACCGTTCTGACCGTGAGTCAAGCGAAGGTGCTGCTGTAGCTTTAGTTAATGCAGACAAAACTAGAGGTGTTGTTCTTACTTTAAACTGTGAAACTGACTTCGTGGGTAAAAACGAAGGGTTTGTAGCTTTAGCGAAAGAATTGGCTGAAAAAGCAATGAGCTTTAATGATAAAGAAGCTTTCTTGGCTTCTGCATATGATGCTTCTATGACTGTTGCTGAAAAATGTATCGAGCAAACAGGAGTAATTGGAGAGAAAATTGAAATCGGATCTTTCGAAGTTTTAGAAGGTGCTTTTATCGGTTCTTACATCCATGGAAATAAAATTGCAGCTATTACAGCTTTATCGAAAGTTATTGATAATGCAGAAGAATTAGCAAAAGACGTTTCTATGCAAGTTGCATCTATGGGTGCAGAGACTTTATCTTACAAAGATTTTGATCCTGAATTCGTAGCTAAAGAAACTGAAGCTCGTATTGCTGTTATCGTAAAAGAAAATGAAGAATTAGTTCGTTTAGGAAAAACATTGAAAAATGTACCTCAATATATTTCTTTTGCTCAATTAACTGACGAAGTTTTAAAACAAGCAGAAGAAGATGCAAAAGCTGAATTACAAGCTGAAGGGAAACCAGAAGCTATTTGGGATAGAATTGTTCCAGGGAAAATTCAACGTTTCATCAGTGATAATACTACATTAGATCAAGAGAAAGCATTGTTAGACCAAAACTTCATTAAAGATGAAAGCAAAAAAGTTGGTGACTATGTTAAGTCTTTTGATGTTGAAATCACAGGATTTAAAAGAGCTGCTTTAGGATAATTTCTATTTGCAATCAAATATATGGAAAAACCACTTCAGTAATGAAGTGGTTTTTTTGTTTAAATATACCATGTTCGTGGTATTTTGTGTTTTTCAGTTCTGCTCTATTTTTGCTTTGTATTTTCTAAGTTGCAATAACACACTTAGAATTTTTATTTTAAATTATTAAAGCAAGTAGAATGATTTCTTTTCAAAACTTATTCCCTTTTCATTTGTTAAAGCATAAATATATAATGTTCTGTTTATATATGTTTTGCTGCTGTGCTTGCTAACTCTTACGGCGGTTAATGCCGCATACTATATAAACTTTAATTAATTATTCGAATTAGATTTTAATTCGAGTGTCTATTTTATTACAAATGAATAAATTATATATTTTTTTATTTGTGTTTGTGATCCATTTTGTTTCACAAGCGCAAGAGCATGTTTTGACTGGAGTGGTTTCTGGAGTTGATGGTGTTTTACCAGGTGTTACGGTTAGTGTAGTAGGAACTACAAAAGGAACTTTTACGGATATGGACGGAAATTACTCTATTTCTGTTGAACCTGGCGCGACTTTGAACTTTGAATTTATTGGGTATAAATCAGCTGTGATTCAATTTCAAAATCAAACGACCTTAGATGTTGTTTTAAAAGAAACAGCGGAATCGCTAGAAGAGTTGTTGATCCAGGTGCCTTATGGCACAGCTAATAGGTCTACATATACGGGATCTGTAGGTGTTGTAAAAGCTAAGATGATTGAGCAATCTCAAGTTAGTAATGTTTCTAAAGTATTGGAGGGAACTGTGGCTGGATTACAATCTTTCTCGGAAAGTGGGCAACCGGGGTCGGAAGCCACTATTCGTATTCGTGGTGTTGGTTCTGTGAATGCCTCTAGTGATCCATTGTATGTGGTTGATGGTGTTCCTTATGAAGGAGGTTTGTCTGCAATTGCATCTTCTGATATTGCTAGTATAACGGTTTTAAAAGATGCCACGGCGGCTACTTTGTATGGTTCGAGGGCTGCAAATGGTGTTATTATGATTACTACCAAGCAAGGACGTCGTGATACGGACCCTGCAATCGAAATAAGTGCGAAATACGGAGTTTCTAGTCGCGCACGGGCAGATTACAAACAGCTCGATACAAATCGTTATTTCGAGCTGTTTTGGGAAGCGATTCGCAATGGTCAAATGGATAATGCAAATATGTCTTCTCAAGAAGCTGCTGCGTATGCATCTAAAAATATTGTAGGGATGATTGGTATTAATCCTTATGGGATTTCGAATACGGAACCGATTGGACTTGATGGGAAATTGAAATCAGGATTGCAAACATTGTGGAATGATGATTGGGTTGATGCTTTGGCACAAAGTGCGCATTACACCGACTTGAATCTTCGTGTAAGTGGTGGTGGTAAAAATGCTCAATATTATATTTCAGGAGGATATTTAAATGATCAAGGGGCAATTTTAAAATCTGGATTCAAACGATTTTCATTGCGTTCGAATTTAGTAGTAGATGTTAAGGACTGGTTAGAGTTAGGGTTAAATGCTTCGGGGGCTCATTCAATTCAAGATTATCCTCAACAAGATGATAGCGCAGTGGAGAATGTTGTGGGATTTGCACGAGGTATTCCTTCTTTTTATCCTGTTTATGAACGCGATTTGAATACAGGTGCTTATTTGCTTGATCCACTAACTGGGAATAGAATTTTTGATTATGGGAATTACCGTGCTACTTCGTACGCTAGATATAATCTATTGGGATCATTACCTTATGATAAAAATCAAATTAAAAGGGATGTTGCAACGATCCGTACGTATGCTCAGGTTTCTTTTTTGGAGCACTTAAAGTTAAAAACTTCTTTGAATGTGGATTATAATAGTCGTTACAAACATGATTACCAAAATCCTGAATTTGGAGCGAATGCTGCGGCTAATGGTGGAAGTGTGACCAAGCAAAATGATCGTAACGTAAGTATGACTTTTAATAATGTGTTGAATTACAAGTTGGATATCGATGATTTTAATGCCTTGAGTTTGATGGCTGGTCAGGAATATTATCAGTTCCAAAAGAGTTATTTTGGTGGAACGCGTCAACAGATTATAGAGAATGGTTTTTATGAACCCGATGCGGCTTCAGTTTTAGTTGATTTTTATGGAAAATCTGATGAGTATAAGATGTTGAGTTTTTTCGGTAACGCACAATATTCTTTTGATAATAAATATTTTTTTTCGGGATCTTTTCGTAGAGATGGATCGTCGCGTTTTTATAATAAATGGGGTGATTTTTGGTCTGTTGGCGCGTCTTGGAGAGTCATTGATGAAGTGTTTATGGATAAGCTTAGAAATTCGTGGTTGTCAAATTTAATGCTTAAGGCAAGTTACGGAGCGCAAGGGAATGATAATATAGCTGCTTATTATGCTTATCAAGCGTTATATGTGATTAATAATAATCTTGGTGAACCAGGATTGGTAACCTCGCGATTGGATACTAAGAAATTATCTTGGGAAACGAATTTAAATTCAAATCTAGGTTTTGATTTTGGTTTCTTAGAGAATCGTATAACGGGGACTTTTGAGTATTTTGAACGTAATTCTAAAGATCTACTTTTTAACAGAGCCTTGGCGCCTTCACTTGGGTTTACATCGATTTCTGAGAATGTAGGAAAAGTTAAGAATTATGGATTGGAGTTGTCTTTGGAGGGAACGCCAATTTTAAAAGATGATTGGAAATGGACCCTCGGACTGAATGCGACTACATATAAAAATAAAATTGTGGCTTTGCCTGCTTCGGAGATGTGGAGCGCTGACGGTACCAAAAAATGGGTTGAAGGTGGTTCTTTATATGATTTTTACTTGATTGAATGGGCAGGTGTAAATCCCGAAAATGGAAATCCACAATGGTATCGATTTGATGAACAAGGGACGCGAATCATAACTGAAGATTATTCAGAAACGAAAGATAGTGATCGAGTGAAACAGGGTTCGTCATTACCTAAACTGACTGGAGGATTTCAAACAAATGTCACATATAAAGGATGGGAGTTGACAGCGAATTTTACTTATACGCTCGGCGGTAAAATATATAATCGAGATAAGTTAGGTTTGATGCATTTAGGATCGGCAGGCCGAACGTGGAGTGCTGATATGGAAGAACGATGGACGCCAGAGAATCCAAATGCTAATATTCCACGCCTAACAACTGATCCTAAAAGTTCTTGGACAAATCAATCAGATCGTTTTTTGGTTGATCGTTCTTTCTTGAAGCTGAAGAATATTACGTTGAGTTATAATTTTCCTCAGCAGTGGTTACAGAAAATAGATTTGAAAGCAGCTTCTGTTTATGTTCAAGCTGAAAATTTGTTTACTTGGACCAAAGAGCAAGGAATGGATCCAGAGCAAACCTTTAACGGAACAACATATTATCGATATCCAGCAATGAAGACTATTTCATTCGGAATTAATTTAAATTTATAATATAATGAAAACTAGATATATTAATTCAATTCTTCTGTTTTTTGTGACTATTTCTTTGATCTCTTGTGATTTAGAGACTAATCCTACAAATGCAGTAAATGAAAATGAAGTTTTTAAAACTACTTCTTCAACAGAAAAAGTTTTGAATGGAACTTGGGCAAATTTGATGGAATCCTTTTATTCTTTCGCCAATCCTGGGTTTGGGGCATTTTTGCGAACTAATGATGCTATGGGATCTGATGTAGTTGTGAATACGCGCTATGGCTTTAGAAATCATTACGCATTTACAGCTTTGTATGCAAAAGAGGCTACAAATACGTTTAGTTGGATGCTTACTTACAAAACGATTAATAATGCCAATGCGGTGATTCAGAATATTGATTCGGCTTTAGGTTCAGATGATGATAAAAAGCGCATTAAAGGGCAGGCTTTGGGATTACGCGGATTTATGTATCTCCACCTAGCATCAAGTTATGCATTTGCGGTTGATAAGGATCCTAATGCGTTGGTAGGGCCTATTTATCTTTTTCCAACAACGAGCGAAACAAAACCGCAGTCTGCAGCTACTGTTTTGGAGGTTTATAGGCAATCCATCGCTGATTTAGAAGAAGCGCTTTTTTTAATACCCGAGAGTTATAAGCGCAATAGAAAGGATAAGATCGACGTGGATGTAATTTTAGGATTGTTGTCTCGGGCTACTTTGTATGCAAGAGAGTGGGAGAAAAGTAAAAAATACTCGGCTCAATTATTGGCTAAAAATAATTATCTGATGACAGAGAGCGAATATAAAAGTGGGTTTAACGATGTGGCTAATAATGAATGGATTTGGGGACACGCCCAAACTGCAGAACAGAGCAATGCTAGTTATCAGTTTCATTATTTGGATACCACTTCCGAAGAAAGTTATTATTATAGTTTTAATGTAGATCCTTATTTTAAAGATTTGTTTGATGAAGGAGATTATCGAAAATCAATGATTCATTGGGCGCCAGATCCTGGTAAAAACCCAAGTACCGAAACTTTTGCGTGGCTTCGATATGCTAAATTTAAATTTAAAGCTGGTTTGGTTGCTGATATTGTTTTGATGCGTACTTCTGAAATTTATTTAATTAATGCGGAAGCTAAAGCGAGATTAGGAGATGCGGATGCTTTAAATGTTGTTAATATCTTGTTGCAAGCGCGTGGTGCTAATCTAGTTTCGGAAGTTTCTGGTGACGCATTGTTGGAACAGATTTGGAAAGAAAGACGCAGAGAATTATTTGGAGAAGGCTTTGGTTTGATTGATATTATTAGAAATCAACAATCAGTAGTTAGAAAGGCTTATCCTCAAGATGTAAAAGTGGCGTATCGTTTTATTAATGAACAAGGGCAAGAGCAAGAAGTACAATTGATACCTCAAGGGCATCGTATTCTTAATTTTCCAGATCAAAGTCCATTCGTTGCAAATAGTCCTTATTATTTATATAGAGTTCCTAATTCAGAGGAATTAATTAATGAGAATTTCAAATAGTTGATTTTTGTCTTATAAAAATTTTTGAAATTAGATAACAGATGTGTTTGGAGGTGAAAGCAGGTCTTGAGTTATGATAAACACACTGTTTTATATTATATTAATATCTTTGGAGAGAAAAAATGAAATAATATGTTGCATGTAATTATTGCGGAAAAATACGACCTTGTACGCTGTGGTTTACATTTTCTAGTTTCGGAAGTTTTAGGGAAAGAGATTATTGTAGATGATGTAAAGACATATTTAGAACTTGAAGAAGTTTTGGGTTTTAATTCGCAGGCGATGGTGTTGGTAGATGTGAATTATCTGGAAGTATCGTCTATTTTATCATTGCAAAAAAAATTTCCTGAATCAAATTGGCTTTTGCTTTTTTCAGATTTTTTTGAAGAAGGATTGTCGGTTTTAACTGTTCGAAAAGGAGTTTTTAGTGCGATTCAAAAGAGTGATAGTTTGGATATGTGGAGGGAAGCTTTAAAAGAAGTCGCTTCGGGGACGGTTTATCTTTCAAGGCTAATTCAGCAAAAAATTACGGATCGTATGCCAATTAGTGAGTATGAAAAATGTATTTTAACGCCCTCTGAACGCGCGATTTTAAAGGAAGTTGCCTCAGGAAAAATGACAAAGGAAATAGCAGCTCTTAGAAATGTAAGTATTCATACTATTATTACACATCGAAAAAATATTTTCAAAAAGCTAGGCGTTAATAATGTATTTGATGCAACTCGTTATGCTGTAAAAACAGGTATTATAACTATACAGGAATATTATATTTAAATAAAAAAAACTGCTTAAAGCAGTTTTTTTTTATTTAATATTGTGATTTTTAAAGATGTCTTGATTGATTTGATCGATATAGTCCAGTAGTTCTTCTCTACCAGTTTTATCTTCAGAAGAAGTAATGAAATATGGTGGCATTTCCTCCCAATTGTTCGCAAACATTGCTTTTTGGTAAGCGCTAATATGTTGGTGGATTTTTGTCTTTCCAATTTTATCAGCTTTTGTAAAGATAATTGCAAATGGGATCTCGCTTTCACCCAGATAATTCATAAAGTCAATATCTATTGCTTGTGCATCGTGTCGAATGTCTACTAATACAAAAGCAGAAACAAGTTGTTCTCTTTTTTCAAAATACTCAGTGATAAAGCTTTGAAATGTTTGTTTTGTTTTCTTAGAAACTTTAGCATAACCATAACCAGGCAAATCGACTAAAAACCAATTTGAATTGATTTTGAAGTGATTGATTAGTTGTGTTTTACCGGGTTTTCCAGAAGTTTTTGCAAGTCCTTTTTTATCGGTAAGCATATTGATTAACGACGATTTTCCTACGTTAGATCTTCCGATAAAGGCGTATTCAGGTAAAGGTTCTTTAGGGCATTTACTTACTTCTGAATTACTGATTATAAATTCTGAGGTATTGATTTTCATTTTTTTTACATATTTCTTTTAGTCATCCAAGCGTCTAATAATTTATTAAACTCTTCTGGATGTTCCATCATTGCAGCGTGACCACATTTTTCAATCCAAAATAACTCAGCGTCAGGTAAGAGTTCGTTAAATTCCACAGCAACTTCGGGTGGAGTTACTTTGTCATTTCTTCCCCAAATTAAACATGTTGGTACTTGAATAGAAGGCAGGTCTTTTGCCATATTATGACGAATAGCGCTTTTTGCAATTGTAATAGTTTTGATAACTTTCATACGATCGTTAACACTATCAAAAACTTCATCTACCAATTCTTTGGTTGCGATTTTAGGATCGTAAAAAACGTCTTCAGCTTTCTTTTTAATGTATTCGTAATTTCCGCGTTTAGGATAGCTGTCTCCCATAGCGCTTTCGTAAAGGCCAGAGCTTCCAGTAAGAATTAATCCTTTTAAAAGTTCAGGACACATTTTAGCAACATAAAGTGCTATGTGTCCGCCTAATGAATTCCCTAGAAGAATCACTTGGTCGAAACCTTTAAACAAGATAAAGTCTCTTACAAATTTTGCAAAAGCTTTTACGTTAGTTTTTAAAATACTATTTGTATATAGTGGTAGCTCAGGTATTACTACTTTGTATCCTTTGCTTGGGAAGTAATTTGCTACTCCGTCGAAGTTACTTAAGCCTCCCATTAGTCCGTGCAGTATAATGATAGGCGTGCCTTCTCCTGCTTCGTAATAACGGTATTTGCCTTCTTCTTTTAAAGTTCGCTCCATGTAGTCTTTCATGCGATTTTTAAATTCATACAAATATAAGGTTTTATAATTTACAAATTTTGAATCCATAGATAAAAAGACAAAATAGGTCAAAAAAAGATGTTTGTTTCAACTTTAGAAAACAGTGGTAAGTTGTTTTTTAAGTAAGGTTTAAGAATCTTTTAAGGAATGCTTGTTTTGCTATGACTGATTGAATATGAGGTGTTTGTTGATTAAAGGAGGTGTTAAACGTTAAAACAGTAAAACTTATTAACAAAGTGGGAAAAAGTGGTAAATGGTGGTAAAAAAATAGCTACATTTGCTATAAATAACTAAAAGCTACTTTTTGAACTCAATTATAGGTACATATGAATGTAAAATCGACACCAAAGGAAGGTTGTTGGTTCCTGCTTTGTTGAAAAAGCAGTTGCCGGCTATTGCTGATGGTTTTGTGTTGAAACGTTCTGTGTTTGAGTCTTGCTTGGAGTTGTGGCCAATGGAAGAATGGAATAAAATGATGTTGAAAATCAATTCTTTGAATCCTTTCGTAAAAAAGAATAATGATTTTATTCGAAAATTTATGGCTGGAGTTAAAATGGTAGAAATTGACGATGCTGGTCGTTTATTAGTGGCTAAGGATTTAATTGAATTTGCATCGATTTCAAAAGAAATTGTGTTGTCTTCAAAGGTAAACATAATTGAGATTTGGGATAAGAATGCGTATGAAGATACGTTAAATAATGATGATTTTGATTTTGGAGAATTGGCAGAAGAAGTAATGGGTAATTTGAATTTTGATGAATAACGAATACGAATATCACAATCCGGTTTTACTGAAAGAGAGTGTTGATGGTTTGAATATTAAGCCAGATGGCATTTATGTAGATGTGACTTTTGGTGGTGGAGGGCATTCTAGGGAGATTTTAAATCGATTAGGAGCGAAAGGGAAACTTTTTGCTTTTGATCAAGATGAAGATGCTTTGGCGAATGCGATAGATGATCCAAGATTTACATTGATAAATCAGAATTTTAGACACTTAAAGCGTTATTTGCGATTTTATGGTGTACGTGAGGTCGATGGTGTTTTGGGAGATTTAGGTGTTTCATCACACCAATTTGATGTTGCAGAGCGTGGTTTTTCAACAAGATTTGATGCTGAGTTGGACATGCGTATGAATCAATCTGGTGCCCTGTCTGCATACCATGTGATTAATGAATATGAGGAAAAAGATTTGCGTCGATTGTTTTTTCAGTATGGTGATTTGAAAAATGCAGGAGCACTTGCAAGTACAATTGTTGCGGCAAGAAATGAAAGTCCGATTAAAAACACAGAAACTCTGAAGGTAATACTTTCGAGGTTTTTGCCTGCTCACAAGAGTAATAAGATTTTGGCTCAAATTTATCAAGCAATTCGAATTGAAGTTAATGAGGAAATTGAGGTGCTTAAAGAGATGCTTGAGCAGAGCTTGGAGGTTTTGAATGTTGGTGGGCGTTTAAGTGTTATTTCATATCATTCATTAGAAGATCGATTGGTGAAGAGGTTTATGAAAAATGGGATGTTTGAAGGTGAACCAGAGAGAGATTTTTTTGGTCGATTTGAGGTTCCTTTAAAGCAATTAGGGAAAATAATTGTTCCTTCGGAAGAGGAATTAGCTGTAAATAATAGAGCACGATCAGCGAAGTTGAGAATAGCAGAAAAAAAATAATGAAATTAAGTTTGTATGACATAGTAAAAGCTAAATACTTGGTTGATGAGAATTCTGCCAAGAATTGGCTTTTTATTATTTTCTTAATTATCATGAGTTTGTTGATGATTGGGAATATTCATGTTTATGAAGATAAGGGCTTTCAGGTTGAAAAGCTGAATCACGAAATAAAGGAGTTGCGAACAGAGTTTGTGCAAACACGTTCGGAATTGATGGTAATGAAAATGGAGTCCTCTATTTCTACAAAAATGGAAGATAATGAGATTTTTCCATCGGAGGTTCCTCCTCAAAAGATTAAAGTTGTAAAAGAAGCAAAGGAAGGGTTTTGGACTAAATTATGGCAGTAGGTAATAAAAATATTTATCTAAATATATATATCATTTCGGTGATCATTATTCTGATGGCTTTAGGGGTGGTTTGGCGTTTGTTTAGTATACAATACTTTCAAGGGGAAGAATTGCGTGAATTAGCAAAAAGCAGAAACGTTAGGACCACAGAAGTGCCAGCTAATAGAGGAAATATATACTCATCGGATGGGAGTTTATTGGCTACCTCTGTACCAGTATATACAATTCGATTTGATGCAGTTGCTCCAAAGAAAGAAGATTTTGAGAAGTATATAAAGCCATTATCTGATTCTTTAGCTAAAATGTTGAATAAAACTTCGTCTCAATACGAAGTAATGATGCGTATGGCTCGATCAAATGGTAATCGATATTTATTGATAACTAGGGATTTGAACTATTTAGATTATATGAGGATAAAGAGTTTTCCTTTGTTCAAATTAGGTGGGAATAGAGGGGGATTTATGGCGGATCAGCGTACTATTCGTCAACATCCAATAGGTAAAATTGCTCAAAGAACAATTGGTTACGAACGTATAAACGAGGATAATTCATATACTAGGGTGGGGATTGAAGGCGCGTATTCAAAGTATTTAAGAGGTACAGATGGATTACAGATTAGACAGAAAATGTCTAAAAGCCACTATAAACCTATTAATGATGAAAATGAAAAAGAGCCGATTGATGGAAAAGATATAGTTTCAACAATAGACGTATATATTCAAGATATTGCTCATCACGCCCTTTTAAAACAATTGGAATATTATCAAGCAGATCATGGTTGTGTAATTGTGATGGAGGCAAAAACAGGAGCTATTCGTGCAATTTCTAATTTAGGTAGAACTGAAAATGGTAGTTATTACGAAGCGGTAAATTATGCTATAGGGGAAAAACATGAGCCAGGGTCCACATTTAAATTGGCAGGATTGTTAGCTCTATTGGAGCATGGTAAAGCTGATACAGCAACCGTTTATGATACAAATGGTGGTGTGGTGAAGTTTTATGATCGCCGAGTTCGAGATTCTAAGCATGGTGGTTATGGTCAAATTTCTCTTGCAAGAGGAATTGAAGTGTCTTCAAATACAGTTATAACACAAGCTATTAATGAGGCTTATAAAAATAATCCTACTGAATTTGTGTCTTATATAGAAAAATTAGGCATGGATAAGCCAATTGGTATTCCGATTGTGGGGGAAGCGCATCCGTATATTCCTAAGCCAGGAAAAAAAGGTTGGAGTGGAGTTGCTTTGCCTTGGATGGCTTTTGGGTATGGTTTGTCTTTGACTCCACTGCAAACATTGACATTGTATAATGCCGTTGCAAATAATGGAGAAATGGTGAAACCGATGTTTGTTTCGGAAGTGAAAGAGTTTAATAAAACCATAGAGTCTTTTGATAAACAGGTTATTAATCCACAAATAGCTTCTCCTGAAGTAATAGAAAAGGTTCAAGCTATATTGGCGAATGTTGTTAAGAAAGGTACGGGGAGAAAACTATATTCTCCGAATTTTTCAATGGCAGGTAAAACTGGTACGGCACAAGTTAACTACGGAAAAGGGAAAGGTAGGGATATGTATTATTCATCATCTTTTGCTGGTTATTTTCCTGCAGAAAATCCAAAATACTCTTGTATTGTTGTTATTCACAAGCCAGACCGATCTAAAAGTTATTATGGGGCAGATGTTTCTGGGCCTGTTTTTAAACGTATCGCTCAAAAAATTTATACCGACGTTCCATTTACTAAAGAAGTGCAGAACATAGATGCCGTACCTACAAAGATAGAATCAGAATATGAAAGTTATACTACCAAGGTAAATGCCGATAAAGAAAGTATGCCAGATGTACTTGGTATGTATGTGATGGATGCCATTCCTCTTTTGGAAAATTTAGGACTTAAAGTTATTTCAAATGGGGTTGGACGGGTACGTAAACAATCTGTAAACGCAGGAAATAAAATAGAAAAAGATCAAACAGTAATATTGGATTTATCGTGAAACAGTTAAAAGATATTTTATATAAAGTAGCCTTAGAATCTGTTGTAGGTTCTACTGAGGTTGGTGTATCTAGTCTTGCTTTTGATTCGAGAGAGGTAAAGCAGTTTACACTTTTTATAGCCGTAAAAGGAACTCAAGTTGATGGACATCAATTTATTGATCAGGCGATAGAAAATGGAGCAAGTGTTATTGTTTGTGAAGAAATTCCAACTGATTTACGTGAAGAGGTTACTTATGTAGTTGTTGAAGAAGCTAATACGGCAATGGCTATTATGGCGGCTAATTTTTATGAAAACCCTTCGTCAAAGTTAAAATTAGTTGGCGTAACAGGGACTAATGGAAAGACGACTATCGCAACTTTGCTTTATGAGCTTTTTTCTGAACTAGGATATAAGGTTGGACTATTGTCAACAGTTAAGGTAAAAGTAGCAGAACATACCTATATGGCAACGCATACAACTCCAGATTCAGTGACAATAAATGCTTATTTGAATGAAATGGTTGAAAATGGATGTGAGTATTGTTTCATGGAAGTTAGTTCTCATGGGATTGTTCAAAAAAGAACACATGCATTGGAATTTAAAGGTGGGATTTTTACGAATCTATCTCACGATCATTTAGATTATCATAAAACGTTTTCTGAATATCGTGACGCAAAGAAAGTTTTTTTTGATGAGTTACCTAAGTCGGCTTTTTCATTGACTAATGCAGATGATAAGAATGGAATGGTGATGGTTCAAAATACAAAATCCAAAGTGAGTACTTATGGATTGAAAAATATGACGACCTATAAAGCGCAAGTATTAGAAAATCAATTTTCTGGAATGCTTTTGAAAATCGATCAGCAGGAAGTTTGGGTACAGTTGATCGGAGCCTTTAATGCATATAATTTATTAGCTGTTTATGGAGCGGCATTGTCATTAGGAGTTTCACAATCTGAGGCGTTGTTAGCGTTGAGTAAGCTTCAAAGTGTTGAAGGACGTTTTCAGTACTATGTGTCTTTGAACAAAGTTACGGCGATTGTAGATTATGCGCATACACCTGATGCTTTAGAGAATGTATTGGAAACAATCAATTCAATTAGAACATTTAATGAGCGTTTAATTACGGTTGTAGGTTGTGGTGGAAATAGAGATAAAACGAAGCGACCTGAGATGGCGCAAATTGCTGCTGAAAAGAGTAGTAAGGTAATTTTTACTTCTGATAATCCACGTTTTGAAGATCCTTACGAGATTTTAGCTGAAATGGAAAAAGGAGTGGAAGCACACAACACGATGAAAACTATTGTGATTGAAGATAGAAGGCAAGCCATAAAAGCGGCTTGTCAAGAAGCTAAAGAAGGCGATATCATTTTGATTGCTGGAAAAGGGCACGAAAATTATCAAGAAATTAAAGGAGTTCGCACTCACTTTAATGATATGGAGGAGGTTCAAACCTTTTTACAAAAACTGAGTTAGAAGAATAAAAAAAGAATATGCTTTATTACTTATTTGAATATTTAGATCAATACTTTAAAATTCCTGGAGCAGGAGTATTTCAATATATTACATTCCGATCTGGAATGGCGCTTATATTTTCGCTATTGATCTCTATTATTTATGGAAAAAGAATTATTAATTATTTGCGAAAGTTACAGATCGGTGAAACTGTACGTGAGCTTGGGTTAGAGGGGCAAAAAGAAAAGTCTGGAACTCCGACTATGGGGGGAGTTATCATCATTTTTGCAACTTTAGTGCCTGTCTTGTTATTCGCAAAATTGGATAACATTTATATTGGCTTATTGATCTTGACTACTTTGTGGATGGGAGCGATTGGTTTTTTGGATGATTATATAAAAGTTTTTAAGAAAGATAAAGAAGGTTTAAAAGGAAGGTTTAAGGTAATTGGGCAAGTTGGATTAGGTTTAATTGTAGGTGCTGTTTTGTATTTTCATCCTAGTGTTACAGTTAGGGAAACGCCAATGACAATGGTTGTGGAAAGTGAAGTGAGTAATTTTGATATCAAATCGACAGCGACTACCATTCCATTCTTCAAAAATAATGAGTTTGACTATGGACAAGTATTGTCTTGGTTAGGCGATGGGTATGAAAATTATGCTTGGTTGATTTTTATTCCAATTGTGATTTTTATCGTAACAGCAGTCTCAAATGGAGCTAATTTAACAGATGGGATTGATGGATTGGCTGCAGGTACATCTGCAATTTCAGTATTTGTTTTGGGGATTTTCGCATTTATTTCAGGTAATGTTATTTTTTCAAATTATTTGAATATTATGTATATCCCAAATTCAGGAGAGATGACCATTTTTATTTCCGCCTTTGCCGGGGCGCTGATTGGATTTTTATGGTATAACACTTTCCCTGCTCAAGTTTTTATGGGGGATACGGGAAGTTTGACAATTGGAGGTATAATTGCAGTTTTGGCTATCGCAGTGCGTAAGGAATTATTGATTCCTGTTTTATGTGGTGTTTTCTTGGCGGAAAATCTATCGGTAGTAATGCAGGTGTCTTATTTTAAGTATACAAAAAAGAAATATGGAGAGGGAAGACGTATTTTTTTAATGTCTCCACTTCACCATCACTTTCAAAAGAAAGGATATCATGAAAGCAAGATAGTAACCCGATTTTGGATTATTGCTATTTTGCTTGGAGTTTTTTGTTTAGTGTCTTTAAAATTGAGATAGAGGATGATGAAAATTAGCATTTTAGGAGGAGGAGAAAGTGGAGTTGGCTCTGCTTTATTAGCTAAGAAGCAAGGATATGAAGTTTTTTTATCTGATTTCGGAACAATTACTCCTGAATATAAAAAAGTTTTGGATGCTCATAATATTAAATGGGAAGAGAATAAACATTCAATAGAAGTTCTTTTAGAAGCGGATGTTTTGGTGAAAAGTCCTGGAATTCCTGATAAAGCGACTATTGTTCAACAGGCAATAGAACAAGGTATTTCTGTAATTTCTGAAATTGAATTTGCATATCCTTTTAATAGAATACCGTCAATAGCAATTACGGGAAGTAATGGTAAAACGACAACTACCATGTTGACACATCATCTTTTGAAACAAGGAGGATTGGATGTGAAAATGGCGGGAAATATTGGGGACAGTTATGCTGCTCAAGTAGCGGAATATCCCGAACAATTGTTTGTTTTAGAGTTGAGTAGCTTTCAATTAGATGGTATTGTTAAGTACAGACCTCATATTGCAGTCATTACGAATATTAGTCCTGATCATTTGGATCGTTATGAATATAATTACGAAAACTATATTAATGCGAAGTTTCGCATAACTGAGAATCAAACCGAGGAGGATTATTTGATTTATGATGCGGATGATTTAGAAATTGAAAAGTGGTTGAATAATCACAAAATTAGAGCTCAAAAAGTTCCTTTTTCTTTAACAAAGAAATTCGACTTTGGAGCGTATGTAGAAGACCAAAAAATAATAATAAACATGAATAACGAAAAAGTAGGAGTGTCTATTAACGAGATATCTTTAGAAGGAAACCACAACGTTAAGAATGCGATGGCAGCAGCAACAGTAGCTCAATTAATGCGAATTAGAAAACAAACTATTCGTGAAAGTTTATCTGATTTTCAAGGTGTAGAGCATCGTTTGGAAAAGGTTTTGAAAATTGGAAACGTACAGTATGTAAACGATTCAAAAGCCACGAATATCAATGCTACTTTTTATGCATTAGAGAGTATGAAAACTCCTACAGTATGGATTTTAGGAGGTGTTGATAAAGGGAATGATTATGATGAATTAATGCCTTTGGTTCGCGAAAAAGTAAAAAGTATTATTTGCCTAGGTGTAGATAATCATAAGATAAAAGCTGCTTATGAAAATGTGGTAGATGTGTTTGTAGAAACGCAAAATATGACAGAAGCTGTAAAAGTAGCAGAGAGATTGGCAGAAGATGGGGATACGGTATTACTTTCACCAGCTTGTGCTAGTTTCGATTTATTTGATAGTTACGAGGATCGTGGGCGTCAATTTAAAAATGCAGTTCACAATTTATAATAAAATATGAAAGCGATTTTCTCACATTTAAAAGGGGATAAGATTATTTGGGCTATAGTGTTTCTATTAGCCTTATTCTCGTTTATGCCAGTTTATAGTGCGAGTACAAATCTTGTATATACTATTGGTTCG
The DNA here is from genome assembly GCA_030151565.1 of Flavobacterium sp. GTDB lineage: Bacteria > Bacteroidota > Bacteroidia > Flavobacteriales > Flavobacteriaceae > Flavobacterium. Next base: position 23,786 of record JASLDM010000116.1, read on the forward strand.
GGAAGTAGTACTTTTGGTTACCTTTTGAAGCATATGACTCACTTGGGAATTGGTTTGACAATGCTTTATTTTGTTCATAAAATACCCTATCAGCGCTTCCGAGGAATTTCAATCTTAGCTATTTTTGTTGTAGTTGTTTTATTGATTTTAACAGCCTTTCAGGGAAAAACTATTGGAGGTGCAAATGCAAATCGCTGGATAAATATACCATTTGTGAACGTTGGGTTTCAGCCTTCTTCAATAGCATCTGTAGTGTTATTGGTTTACGTTTCTCAATATTTAGCGAGCATTAAAGACTCTGTAGTAAGTTTTAAAGATTCTATTTTTTGGCTTTGGATACCTGTTTTTGTAGTTGTAGGATTGATTCTTCCATCCAATTTATCAACCGCAGCCTTGATCTTTATGATGGTTTGTATGTTGGTATTTGTCGGAAAGTATCCATTTAAATATCTTTTGAGAGTAGGCATCTTTTCTATCGCTATGGCAGGGTTATTTTTGATAACTGCTAAAGCATTTCCATCGATGATGCCAAACCGTGTAGATACTTGGATTAGTAGAATTGATCGTTTCACTGCCGCTGATAAAGAAGATAAGGATTTGTATCAAGTAGAAAATGCACAGATTGCTATTGCGACTGGAAAAATATTTGGAGTAGGGCCTGGGAAGAGTGTTCAAAAAAACTTTTTGCCTCAGTCCTCTTCGGATTTTATTTATGCAATTATAATTGAAGAATACGGAATTGCAGGGGGGCTAATTGTTCTTTTTGCATATTTTATTTTGTTTTTTCGGTTTTTACGTGCCTCACACAAAGCTCCAACATTATTTGGACAATTATTAGTAGTTGGCTTGGGCTTTTATATCATTTTTCAAGCGATGATAAATATGGGCGTTGCTGTGTCTTTACTTCCAACAACAGGGCAGACATTGCCTTTAATAAGTAGTGGAGGAACTTCGATTTGGATGACTTGTGTTTCATTAGGGATAATATTGAGTGTGACTAAAAAAGAAGAAGAAATTAAAGAAGAAGAGAGATTGCGTGCGGCTAGAGATCTTGAGTTTCAAGAGTTGCTTCAAAAAAGCCTAGAGGAAAAGCAAAGTAATGAAGATACTGAATTAGCAATAAATGAGGGAAACCCTATGGATGCTATTCGAAATAAATAAATACGCGATGAAAGATAATCTTAAATTTATAATTAGTGGAGGAGGAACAGGTGGACATATCTATCCTGCTATTGCTATTGCTAATGAATTGAAAGCAAGGTTTTCTAATGTTGAGATTCTATTTGTAGGAGCTCAAGATAAAATGGAGATGGAAAAAGTACCTCAAGCGGGGTTTCCAATTGAAGGACTTTGGATTTCTGGTATTCAGCGTAAAATAACAAAGGATAATTTAGCCTTTCCTTTAAAGTTAATTTCAAGCTTAATCAAGTCTAAGAAGATTATTAAAAAATTCCAGCCTGATGTTGTTATTGGGACAGGTGGATTTGCAAGTGGAGCAGTGGTTAAAGTAGCTGCATCAATGGGAATTCCTACTGTTGTTCAGGAGCAAAATTCCTATCCAGGGATTACAAATAAGTTGTTGGCAAAAAAAGCCGAAAAGATTTGTGTTGCTTATGATGGTTTAGAAAGTTTTTTTCCGAAAGATAAGATGGTTAAAACAGGTAATCCTGTGAGACAGGATTTAATGGTTATTGAGGAGAAGAGAGATGAAGCGCAAACTTATTTTGGAATTGATAAGGCAAAGCAAACTATTCTGGTTTTAGGAGGAAGTTTAGGGGCTCGAAGGATAAATCAATTAATAGCAGAGCAATCTCCTAGATTTGAAAAGGAAGGTGTACAGCTTATCTGGCAATGTGGGAAATTATATTTTGAGGAATATAAACGATATAATTCTGATTGCATACAGGTTCATGCTTTTTTAGATAAAATGGATTATGCTTTTGCAGCTGCTGATATAATTATATCTCGTGCAGGTGCATCCTCTGTGTCGGAATTAGCAATGGTTGGGAAACCTACAGTGTTTATACCGTCACCAAACGTAGCGGAAGATCATCAGACAAAAAATGCTTCGAGTGTTGTTGAGCAAGGGGCGGCTTTAATGATTGTAGAAAAAGATTTAAATGAACAATTTCAAGATATATTTTTTGAGTTGATTCGCGATAATGAAAAACAATTGGCATTAGCTTCTAATTTGAAGAAATTAGCTTTGCCAAATGCAACAAAGGATATTGTAAACGAAATTTTGACATTGATTAAATAAGTAATATGGAAATCGAAAATATAAAAAGTGTTTATTTTATAGGAGTTGGAGGCATTGGAATGAGTGCCTTGGCGCGATATTTCAAATTCTTAGGAAAAAATGTTGCTGGTTATGATCGAGCGCCGACTCAATTAACGGAGGAATTGATGGCGGCTGGTATTGATATTCATTTTGAAGATGATGTTGCTTTGATTGCGCCTAATTATCGAGATAAGGATAGTACACTTGTGGTTGTTACCCCTGCGATTCCTAAAAACCATACTGAATGGGCTTATTTCGTTAATAATAATTTCGAAATAAAAAAACGCGCTGAAGTTTTAGGTATTATAACCAAAGATACCTTTTGTTTTGCTGTTGCGGGTACGCATGGAAAAACAACGACTACAAGTATTTTAGGACATATTTTGTATCAATCAGGTATTGATGTTACTGCATTTGTAGGTGGTGTTGTTGAAAATTATCAAACTAATTTGATTGGTAGTGGAACATCGGTTACAGTTGTTGAAGCAGATGAATTTGATCGTTCTTTTTTACAATTGTATCCAAACATGGCTTGTGTAACGTCTACCGAAGCCGATCATTTAGATATTTTTGGAACTGCAGAAGAGATGTTAGTTGCATTTCAAGAATTTGCAGATAAGATTCAGGATAAAACTAATTTTTTTAAAACACATTCGGTGATATTGGACGGAGTATTGGTTGGTGTTAATAGAGCAGCAGCTTATGAAGTTAAAAATATAAAAATTGAAGAAGGTTGGTATGTTTTTGATATACAAACGCCTTTAGAAATTATTAGAAATGTGCGCTTTGCATTGCCAGGACATCATAATTTGTCAAATGCTCTTTTAGCATTTGCAATGGCTTACACTTATGGAGTTGATAAAGGGGCAATTGTCGAAGCTTTAGCTACATTTAAAGGGGTTAGGAGAAGGTTTTCTTATAAAATAAGAGAAGCAGAATTGATTTATATAGATGATTATGCGCATCATCCGACTGAGATTGCTGCTGTTTCGCAAGCGGTTCATGAATTATATGGTGATAAAAAAATTGTAGCTGTTTTTCAGCCCCATCTTTTTTCGAGAACAAGAGATTTTATGGATGCATTTGCTGAAAGCTTATCAAGTTTTGATAATGTAGTTTTGTTGGATATCTATCCAGCTCGTGAATTGCCTATTGAGGGAGTTACTTCGGCGGTTTTATTGGATAAAATTAAATCTGACAACAAAGTTTTGATTGCAAAGGAGGCGCTTCTAGATCATTTAAATACAATAGATGCTGATATTATTTTGACTTTAGGAGCGGGAGATATTGGTGAAATGGTAGGGGATATAACAAAAGAATTATTGATAAAGTTAAATTAATTGTGTGAAATAAGTGAAATTATTAAAAAAAATAAGGTGGTATGATATTCGTATCTTATTGATAATTATGTTGCTTATGGGGGTTTATTCATTTTCGAATACTAGAAGTGAAGCGCGTAAAATCAAAGATATTGAAGTGAGGTTTATGGGTGATGGTAATCATTTTATGACTTCACAAAATGTTAATAACTTGTTGATACAAAGTTTTCCAAAGACTTCTAATATTAATAAAACTAATATAGATTTGAATAGTTTGGAGTTAATACTGCTAAGTCATGATTTGATAAGAAAAGCAGATATTTATACCACGGTTGATGGGAAGTTAAAAGCAGATGTTTGGCAAAAAAGAGCAATAGGAAGAGTTGTTTATAATGAGAATTCCTATTATATTGATTCAGAAGGAGGGCAGATGCCTCTGTCATCAAATTTTTCTGCTAGAGTGCCGATGATTGAGGGGGATGTAAATGAAAAAAATAAAAGTAAGCTTGCAGGTATTTTAAAACATATCGATGAAGATAATTTTTTAAAGAAAAATATTACGGGTATTGTGATTCAAAAAGATCAAACCCTGATTATGAGAAGTAGAGATCAAGATTTTAAAATACTGTTTGGAGGTTTTGAAGATGCAAGTCTGAAATTTGAAAACTTGAAGGCATTTTTAAATTTTATTTCAAATGATGAAGAATTGATGAATAGCTACAAAACGATAAATCTTAAATTTACCCAGCAAGTGGTGTGTACCAAATAAGTGATTATGGAAAGAGAAAATATAGCTGTAGGATTAGATATCGGAACAACGAAGATAGTTGCGATGATTGGCAAGAAAAACGAGTATGGAAAACTCGAAATTCTAGGACTAGGTAAGGCAAAAAGTTTAGGTGTAAAACGAGGAGTAGTAAATAATATTACGCAAACGATTCAATCTATCCAAAATGCTGTAGCCGAAGCTGAAACAAGCTCAGGTTATAAGATTCAGAATGTTGTTGTGGGAATTGCAGGGCAACATATACGTAGTATCCAACACAGTGATTATATCAGCAGAGATAATCCTGATGAAGTAATTGGAGAAAAAGATATAGAGCAGTTGATTAATCAAGTGCAAAAGTTGAGCATGCTTCCTGGTGAGGAAATTATTCACGTATTGCCGCAAGAATTTAAAATTGATGGCGAGCCTGGTATTCAAGAACCTATTGGAATGCATGGGGCGCGTCTAGAAGCGACTTTTCATGTAGTTGTTGGACAAGCAGCTTTGATAAAAAATGCGGGACGTTGTATAAAGGATGCTGGACTGGAATTGTCAGGTATTACTTTGGAGCCATTAGCATCTGCAGAAGCTGTTTTAAGTTTTGAAGAAAAGGAAGCAGGAGTTGCACTTATTGATATAGGTGGTGGTACTACAGATTTGGCAATTTTTAAAGATGGGATTATTAGACATACAGCTGTAGTTCCATTTGGAGGAAATGTAATTACTGATGATATTAAAGAAGGTTGCTCTATAATAGGGAAACAGGCTGAATTGTTAAAAGTGAAATTTGGATCGGCTTGGCCAGGTGAGAATAAAGATAATGAGATTGTTTCAATCCCAGGTTTAAGAGGAAAGGAACCTAAAGAGATATCTTTAAAGAATTTGTCTAAAATTATTCATGCTCGCGTAGAAGAGATTATTGAATTAGTTTTTGCAGAGATTAAAACATATGGGTATGAAAACCCTCAAAAGAAATTAATTGCGGGTATCGTTTTAACTGGAGGAGGTTCAGAGCTGAAGCATATCAAGCAATTGGTGGAATATAAAACGGGTATTGATACGCGTATTGGATATCCAAATGAGCATTTGGCTGGAGATTCTGAAAAAGAAATTTCTAGTCCGCTTTTTGCTACGGCAGTTGGTTTGGTAATGCAAAGTGAGCGTAGTCGTACAAAAGGAGCTATTTCATTAGAGGAATTAAATGAGAGGGTAAAACAAACTCAAGTAGATAGATCAAGACCTGTTGTGACAAGAGAAGATTCTTTTGGTTTGGCAGGAAGAGATGAAGAATTACCTAAAGTTGAAAAAGAAAGCTTTGTTTCCTCAGCTACTGAAACAGTAAAGAGAGCTGCTGTTACTCCTGAAGTAGAAAGTACATCTACTGTTGAGGCATTTGAGGTAAGCTTCTTAGGTAAGTTTTATAAAAAAATTAAAGATTTCATAGAAAAGATAGAATAAAAAGCGATACGTATGGACACTACAGATAATAGAAAAATCGAGTTTGATTTGCCTAAAAATCAATCAAACGTTATTAAAGTAATTGGAGTTGGTGGAGGTGGTAGTAATGCTATTAATCACATGTTTAAGCAAGGTATTAAAGGTGTAGATTTTGTTGTATGTAATACCGATTCTCAAGCACTAGAAAATAGTACAGTGCCAAATAAAATCCAATTAGGGGTAAATCTTACCGAAGGATTAGGAGCTGGAGCCAACCCAGAAGTTGGTCAACAATCTGCTTTGGAAAGTATCGAAGAAATTGAAAGAATGCTTGATACGAATACCAAAATGGTTTTTATTACAGCAGGAATGGGAGGAGGAACAGGAACTGGAGCAGCGCCTGTGATTGCTCAAATTTGTAAAGAGCGTGATATTTTAACGGTTGGTATTGTTACAATTCCTTTTCAATTTGAAGGAAAAGTGCGTCAAGAGCAAGCGTTAAAAGGAGTTGAGCGTTTGAGAAAAAATGTAGATTCCTTAATTGTAATTAATAATAATAAGCTACGTGAAGTTTATGGAAACTTAGGTTTTAAAGCAGGGTTCTCAAAAGCCGATGAGGTTTTGGCAACAGCATCACGTGGTATTGCAGAGGTAATTACACATCACTATACTCAAAATATTGACTTAAAAGATGCTAAGACAGTATTGTCTGATAGCGGAACAGCAATAATGGGATCATCTGTAGCTTCGGGTGAAACAAGAGCCAAAGATGCTATTGTTGAAGCATTAGATTCACCATTATTAAATGATAATAAAATTTCAGGTGCTAAAAACGTATTGTTGTTAATTGTTTCTGGTACTAATGAAATTACAATTGATGAGATTGGAGAAATTAATGATCATATTCAGACAGAAGCTGGTCATAATGCCAATATCATTATGGGGGTTGGAGAAGATGACTCTTTAGGAGAATCTATTTCTGTTACTATCATTGCTACAGGTTTCAATGTAGAACAGCAAATGAATATTGTGAATTCTTCTGAACCAAAGGTGATTATTCACGCGTTGGAAGAAGAGCAAAAAGTAGTTCGAGATTTATCTCAATCAGCTGCTCCTGGAATTAATTTTACGTCGCCTCAAGAGCCTTTAGCTAATAAAGAGCCTGAAGCAGTTGTTGAAATTGAAGAGAAAGTAATTGAAGTAGAAACACGTAGAGTGTTTAACTTAGAAGATGATTTGTCCGAAGATGATGTTTTTCCGAATGATGGAGACGGAGGAATTGAGATTGAAAAAAAAACGATTAGCGAAACAGTAGAGCAGGAACAAGCGGCTGGATTGGATGTTTTTTTTGAAATTGTAGCGCCAACAAAGGAAGAGGTTAAGGTGTCACCATTAGAAGATCGTGCACCTAAATCTAGAGACATTAGAGATATTAATGTTGTGGATCCGGAGTTCGTGATCGTAGAGCCAATTGTTAAAGAAGAACCGAAAATTAATAGAGTTGAATTTCAAATTCAAGAGCCTAAAAAAATAGAAGAACCTATTTTGTTTAATCTTGTTGAGGAAGTTGCAGTTGAAGAGGTTAAAGTAAACGATGCTCAATTTGTTAACGCACATAATAATGCGGACGTTTCAAATAATTCTGTAGATCACGATTTAATTCGTTATTCTTTAGAGGATTATATGGAGGTTGAAAATGAACTTTTGAGTTCAAAGCCTAAAGCAAAGCACACGGAAGCTATTGAGGAAGAATTTAAATTTAGTATCAGAACAAGCGAAGAAGAGATTCCTACAGCGCCAATCTCTACTGAAGAAGTGTCTCCAGTGGAAATGAGTATTGAGGAAATGCTTCGAAGAAGAGCTCCAGATCGCAAAAAAAAGATGAAAGATTATAATTATAAGTTTAATAATTCTAATTCTCATTTAAATGATCTAGAGCGTGAGCCAGCATATAAAAGACAAGGAATTGAGATTGATGCTGCTAATGCTGATTCAAATAGATCAAGAGTTTCTTTAGGTGTTGATGGAAATAATGATTCTAAACTTAGATCAAATAATTCTTTTTTACACGATAACGTAGATTAACTAAGATTTTTAAATAATTATATAACCCGGAAAAAGTTTTTTCCGGGTTATTTTTTATATTTGCATTAATACTAAAAAATAAAATATATGAGCTTACAGAAACAGATTATGGATGAGATGAAGGATGCTATGAAAGCTAAAGACACTATGGCTTTAGAAGCATTAAGAGCTGTAAAATCGGAATTATTACTTGCGCAAACGCAATCAGGTGCAAAAGAAGAGTTAAGTGCTGAGGAAGAGATTAAAATATTGCAAAAATTAGTTAAACAACGAAAAGATAGTGCTGCTATTTTTAATGAGCAAGGAAGAGCTGATTTAGCAGATCCAGAATTAGCACAAGCGGCAATTATTGAAAAGTTTTTACCAGAACAATTAAGTACGGAAGAAGTAGAAGTTGTTGTTACAAGAATTGTAACTGAAGGAGGTTTCTCTGGAATGGCAGCAATGGGTCAGGTGATGGGATTGGTTTCTAAAGAATTGGCCGGAAAAGCAGATGGGAAAACTATTTCAACAGTTGTAAAAGCTATTTTAGCGAAATAAAAGAACAAACGTCTGCGTAGTTCAACTGGATAGAATATCAGATTTCGGCTCTGAGGGTTGGGGGTTCGAACCCCTCCGCGGACGCAAGCGAAGCATTTTTTAATGCTTCGCTTTTTTTATTTTTTATTAAAAAGTAGTAACTTTTATGTTATACTGATAAAAATCATATTTTACCTTTAATAAAGCAGGTATATTTGTTCAAGAAATAAAGGATATGAAACTAAGAATCCCTGTGTCGTCTATAATGGTGACAAATGTTGTGAAGTTGAATGTGACTGATTCATTAACAAAAGCAGAAAGTTTGTTTAAAGATTATAAGATTAGACATCTGCCTGTAATGTCGGGGGATTCTATCATTGGAATTTTAAGTTATACCGATTTATTGAGAATCAGTTTAAGTGAGGAAGTTGATGGTGTAGATGAAGTGATGAGTACAACAGTTTATAATATGTACTCATTAGAACAGGTTATGGTGAAAAATGTCATTACAATACAAGCAAATGCTAATATTAAAGATGCCGCTGAAATTTTAGCAGAAAGTGATTTTAGAGCATTGCCTGTTTTGGATGGAGATAAATTGGTAGGGATGTTAACAACTACCGATTTAATTAAGTACATGTTGAAGCAATACAATTAAATCAGGGATTGAAAGAGAGTTTTTAGTTTTGTAGTTTGTGAGTTTGGCTACAAAATACATATTGTTGTTTGAAAAAAAAGCACTAATCAGAAATGATTAGTGCTTTTTTAGTTTTATTAACGTTCATATTGACAGCAAGAATGTAAATTTTTGTAGTTATTATCTTCTGCTTTTATGTTTTGAGTATCATGCCCTGTTTTAGCAACAGCCTTTTCAACTGCATCAAGATTTGTTTTTTTAGGATTTAAATAGATGTCTAATTTCTTTTCATCAGTCGACCAAGAAGCAGAACGTACACCTTTAACACTTAAGGCTGCTTTTTCTATGCGTTTTTTGCACATTTCGCAGTTTCCTTTCACATCTATTTTTTGATATGATTTAGGTTTGTCTTGTGCGTAAGAAGTGAATGCGAATGCTAAAGTGATAGTAGCGTATATAAGATATTTCATGTTTAATAATATTATTAGTTAATTTTAAATCTAAGGCCTGCATAATACATTTGTCCAAAAATGGGAGCGTATATGATTGAGCTATCAAAATCAGTTCCAAAGGGTTGATCTGCTCCTAATATAGTTCTATTTTGTTTGTAATTTGTAATATTTTCGCCACCAACGTAAATCTCCCATTTATCTGAGAATACTTTTGTAATTTGTGCGTTTATAGTAGAAAATGGATTTGAGAAAGGCTTTGTTTGATTTTTAATTTCATTGTTTTGTGTGTTTGGTAAGCGTTGTTTGCCAATCCAATTATAAGTTAAGTCAAATTTCCAATTTCCACCTTTATCTAGAACAGGTGTTTCATATTCTAAATTGGTAAAGAAACGATGTTTAGCTTGTAAAGGACGTTCTTTTTTACCACTTAAATAATCTGTTTGTATATCGTAATATTTGTAAGCAGTTCGGATATTAAGATGGCTGGCAAGATTATAATTTACATCTAGTTGTAAGCTGTTCGCATACGATTTTCCGTCTAGATTGTAAAATTGCACCTCGTGCGAATTTTGATCTACATCTACAACGATTTGATTGTTGAAATCGGTCCTGTAAAAATCAAGTGTAATATCTCCTTTTTTATTAAATAAATAAAAGCCTTGAGATAAACTGATTCCGTAATTCCAAGCGATTTCAGGATCTAAGCCGTAAAGCGATCCATTTGCATCATTTATAATAAACTGTTTATTGCTTGCAAGAAGGTTTTGGTTTTCGGCAAAAATGTTAGCTAAGCGTTTACCTCTTCCAGCTGAAACTCTTAACGTAGTGTTTTCCCATGGATTGTAACGGAGGTGGAATCTCGGAGTTACGAAGGTTCCCATTCTATTGTGATTATCTAAACGTAATCCGGCAACAAAACTTAAGTTCTCAGTATTGTCATAGGTGTATTCAAAGAATCCTCCTATAGCGCGATCCGTTCGGTCGAAGTTTTTGTTTAACGTGTAATCAATAAATTCGTCATATTGATCAAAGGTAAAACTAATTCCCGTTGAAAATTTATTCAGTGTGTTGTTGATAATAGAGTTGAAAATCAGATTGGTGTAAAAGCTGTTTTGCTTGATATCATAAATATTTAATCCGAAATAGGAATCTTGTTTGTGATAGTTGTAGGAGGTTTGAAGACCTATGCTTTGAAAAGGAAGTTCAGGAAAAACGTATCCTATTTTTCCGCTTAAATCAATTTTTTCTGTATTAATTTCTGAACCCCAAAAAGTAGTTTTTAGTTTGTCTTTTGTTTTGTCAAAATTCACCTCTCCCATTTGTTTGTTGTCCTTCATGTATCGCCATGTTAAAAAGCTAATCCAACCTTTTTCTAGATTGGTGTATTGCCAGCGATTCATTATGTTTACTTGATTTCCAATAGGATTGTCTAAAAATCCGTCGTGATTCATGTCATTTTTTGAATCGCGCAGATTTCCGTGAAGGAATAACGAAGTGCTCCATTTATCGGAAATTTTTTGATTTGCGTGAATATTGGCTTCGTATCTGGCATCGCTAGAGCCGTACAAATTTATATAAAGTGGGCGATCATTAGCTGGTTTAATTAATTCTGTGTTGATTTGTCCAGAGATACTTTCGTAGCCATTAACCACACTTCCTGCTCCTTTGGTGACTTGTATACTTTCAACCCAAGTTCCTGGCGTAAAAGAAAGTCCATACGCTTGAGAAGCGCCTCGAACTGTAGGAATATTTTCTTCTGCAATAAGGATGTAGGGACTAGTAAGACCAAGCATTTTTATTTGTTTAGTTCCGGTAATGGCATCGGCGAAGTTGACGTCGATGGCAGGATTAGTCTCAAAAGCTTCAGAAATGTTGCAACAAGCAGCTTTTAAAAGTTCGCCGCTATTCATGGTAAGTGTATTGGCTGTTCCGTTTACAGAACGTTGGCTGTTTCTTTTAGTAGCTTTTACAACAACTTCATCTAATTGAGAGTCTGGAAAGATCTGGATCGTACCCAAGGCATTTGCTTCCATAATGTGAATGCTTTTGTCTTGATATCCCACATATGAAATGATTAGGTTGTTGTGTTTTTGAAAAGGAATTTCAAAGCTTCCATCTGATAAGCTCATAGTTCCTATCGAGGAATCTTCCCAATAAATAGAAGCTCCGTAAATTGGAATTTTGTTTTCGTCAACGATAATTCCGCGTAGCTGCTCTTGAGACCATAAGTTTAGGCTCACAGCGAAGCATACAGCAGTTAAGATGTATTTCATTTAAGTGTTTTTGATAATTAGTATTTAACTTTAGAATTGATGTTCTATGTAAATAAAAAATATCAAGCGTAAAACAAGAGCCTACAATACAATTTGAAAAGTGGTGGGGCATTTGCTTCTAAATAAGAATCTAGAAGGTTGTTCGTTGACTCAGCAATGTGAATGTTGTTGAAAAAAGGAGTATTCCATGTCATTTCCGCACTTAGTAATTCTAATTGCAGAGGAATAACTTTGACAAGATTTTGATCCGATGTATTTGATTTGACGATTTCGTCTTTGCAGCAGTCTTTGTTATTCTCATCTTGTGGGCTTTCAAAGTCAACATCTGTTTCACAACAAGGCATTGTTTCGGTAAGCTCATCAATTGCTTTTATGCTATTGTGTGATAAAGATGTTTCTTTTAGTTCTCCCTGACAATAATGCGCATTAATAGACCAACCTACATTTGAAAAAATGAAGATAAAAAGAAAGAGGAAACTGATATGTCTTTTCTTGGTCATGGAACAAAAGTATTTAAAATAAGAGAACTTAGTTGTTAAAAAATATAAAATTAACGATCTGAATGCTTTTGGTAAAGAAAGCCAGCTAAAAACAATAATAGAAATATAGGATGTATTAGGAATCTTCTGATGTAAAATAGTGAAATTTTGTTTGTAGGGAAGTATAGATAATTTATATAAAATGCAGTGATGAGTATAATAAATAAAACAGTATAGCTAGTAAAGGCAAGTTTGATTAAGTCACTTTTTTTAAAAATTAGCCACAAGATACCTAAGGAGAGAATTGAATTAATACTATAGCGAAAAAGGTAAGATAAAATCAAGATTAAATGAGAAATTTCAGGGAAAGAAGATAAGAGAAAATCACTTTTGAAGTAAATCAGGAAAGGATCATAAAATAATAAATTTTCAAAATGACGTATTAAAACTAATCCTACAATGAGCAAGCTTGATAGTAAAAGGCGAATAAGAGTAATGTTAATCATTTTTTAGAAGAAAGTTTAAAAATCCATAATAACCACAAAAGAAAAACCAAACCATAAATACTGATTGGAAATAAAATATCATGCAAAAAGTCTCTGTATTTTGGATAAAAATATAAGCCGTAAACAAATAGGTTTATTCTAAGAATATTTAAATTAAAGATCAATAAGCTGCCTAAAAGCATAAAGGCAATCGTTTTTTTAGCTTCGGAATAGAAAGCAGCGATAAAAGAAAGAAAGAGGATAATTACACTTATGCTATTGCATCCTTCTATAATTTTTGCTACGGTTTTATCATGGTTAACCGTGAGTAAAATAGCTGGTTCTTGGTCGGAAGGAGATAAATCAATTATTAGGTTTAAAATAGGAGCACTTTTAGCAGTCAAATTTGCTGTTAAGACAGAAATTGCATCAACTTGATTTTTATTTATGTCATATTGATTCAAAAACAATGTGTAAAGTATAGTCAAAACTACATATGCGCCTAAAAAGCGGGTTAAGAAAAGAAGGAAAGATTTCGTGCTTTTTTTCATCGATAAGAGAATTTAACTAAGATCTTTTAAACAATTTATTTTGAGATATTATCTTTGTAAAAAAAAGAAAACATGAATTATTCTGAAATTTACGAAAAAGCATTGATAATTATTCATGAAGAAATGCTTTCTAGAGAAAATAAGTTGCAAAAGCTTTGTGAGTTCTTGAAAAGCGAATTACCGACTTATGATTGGGTAGGGTTTTATTTAGCATCAGACAACAAGCCAGAACTTTATTTGTTGGTTTATGCAGGAGCAGAAACTGATCATACAATTATTCCTTTTGGTAAAGGAATTTGTGGACAAGTTGCGGTCTCAAATCAGTCCTTTTTAGTAGCGGATGTTGCGGCTCAAGATAATTATATCGCTTGTAGTATTGATGTTAAATCAGAAATTGTGGTACCAATATTTGTGAAAGGAAAAAATATAGGACAAATCGATGTTGATTCACATACAGTTTCTGCATTTACGGAAGATGATCGTGTCTTTTTAGAAAAAATTAATAGGGAAGTAGCGCTTTTGTTTTGAAAGGAATAAGAAATTTAAATTTTTATTTAAAAGCCATAAATTTATTCTTTAAGATGGTTTTATTTCGAAAATAGAATTATCTTTGCCGAAGAATTGTAACTAGATACGATTCACTACATAATAATCATTTAAATAATATTGGCATGTATTTGACAAAAGAAATTAAAGAAAACATTTTCACACAACACGGTGGGAAAGTTGAAAACACAGGTTCTGCAGAAGGACAAATTGCACTTTTTACTTTTAGAATTTCTCACTTAACTGAGCATTTAAAAAGAAATCGTAAAGATTATAATACTGAGCGTTCATTAGTTCTTTTAGTAGGAAAAAGAAGAAGACTTCTTGACTATTTAAAGAAAAAAGATATCAATAGATATCGTGAGATTATTAAAGAATTGAATATTAGAAAATAATCAATACTAAAGAGGTGCCTACGCGCCTCTTTTTCTTTTTAGAATTTTGTCAGAAAAAGTCTAGTTTTTCATTGGGTTTCATACAACTACACACAACAACAACTACAACACAACAACCCTTTGTTTAATAAAGTATAATTATTATGATCCCTAAGGTAACTAAAGAAATTATCGATTTAGGAGATGGGAGAACTATCTCAATCGAAACAGGAAAATTAGCGAAACAAGCAGATGGGTCTGTTGTTGTTCGTATGGGAGATTGTATGTTGCTTGCAACAGCAGTTTCTTCACGTTCTGCAAATCCAGGCGTTGATTTCCTTCCTTTAACTGTAGATTACAGAGAGAAATTTGCTGCAGCTGGGCGTTTTCCAGGTGGCTTTTTCAAACGCGAGGCACGTCCAAGTGATAGCGAAGTTTTAACAATGCGATTAGTTGACCGTGTATTACGTCCACTTTTCCCTGATGATTATCATGCCGAAACGCAAGTTATGATTCAATTGATGTCTTTTGATGAAGAAGTTATGCCAGATGCATTAGCTGGTTTAGCTGCTTCGGCTGCATTAGCCGTTTCAGATATCCCTTTTTACAATTATATTTCTGAAGTACGTGTTGGGCGTGTGGATGGGAAGTTAATTATCAATCCAACGAAAGCGCAATTAGAGGTTTCTGACATCGACATGATGATTGGTGCGTCTAAAGATTCTGTTGCGATGGTAGAAGGAGAGATGAAAGAGATTTCTGAAGCAGAAATGGTAGAAGCTATCAAATTTGCTCACGAAGCAATTAAAAAACAAGTTGAAGCACAAGAGAAAATGCGTGCAGCTTTAAATCTTGAGTACAGAACGTATGAAGGAGAAGAGGAAGATGCAAACATTGAATCTGCTATTCATTCTGCCTCTTATGATAAAATGTATGCAATTGCTTCTGAAGCAAGTGCAAAACATGAAAGAAGTGAGAAGTTTGCAGCTGTAAAAGAGGAAGTTTTGGCTTTGTTCTCAGCGGAAGAGCAAGAGGAAAAAGCAGATTTGATCTCAAAGTATTTCTCTAAAGTAAATAAAGAAGCTGTTAGAAATTTAATTTTAGATCAAGGAATTCGCTTAGACGGACGTCAAACTACTCAAATTCGTCCAATTTGGACAGAAGTTGATTATTTGCCATCAACACATGGATCTGCTATTTTTACACGAGGTGAAACACAAGCTTTAGCTACAGTAACTCTAGGGACTTCTAGGGAAGCTAATGTAATTGATTTGCCAAGTGATCAAGGTGAAGAGCGTTTTTATTTACACTATAATTTTCCTCCATTCTCAACAGGAGAGGCGAGACCTTTAAGAGGTACTTCTCGTAGAGAGGTTGGACATGGAAATCTTGCACAACGTGCTTTGAAGAACATGATTCCAGAAGATTGTCCTTACACTATTCGTGTGGTTTCTGAAGTATTAGAATCAAACGGATCTTCTTCAATGGCTACTGTTTGTGCTGGGACTCTTGCTTTAATGGATGCTGGTATTCAGCTTAAAAAACCAGTTTCTGGTATTGCAATGGGATTGATTTCAGATGCAAAAACAGGACGCTGGGCGGTACTTTCAGATATTTTAGGTGATGAAGATCATTTAGGAGATATGGACTTTAAAGTTACAGGTACTGCTGAGGGAATTACAGCTTGTCAAATGGATATTAAGATTGAAGGATTAGCGTATGATATCATGGAGCAAGCTTTGACGCAAGCTCGTGACGGACGTTTACATATTCTAGGAAAATTGACGGAGACAATGGCAGCGCCAAACGAAACGGTGAAACCAAAAGCTCCAAAAATTATTACAAGAACAATTCCAGGAAACTTTATCGGAGCTTTAATTGGACCTGGCGGAAAAGTAATCCAAGAATTACAAAAAGCAACAGGAACTACTATTGTTATTAATGAAGTTGATGAGCAAGGTGTCATCGAAATTTTAGGAACTGATCCAGAAGGAATTGAAACTGTATTAGCTAAAATTAAGTCGATTACGTTTAAGCCAGAAGTTGGAGAAACATATTCAGTAAAAGTAATCAAGATGTTAGATTTTGGTGCTGTAGTTGAGTATATGGATGCTCCTGGTAATGAAGTGTTACTTCACGTTTCTGAATTAGCTTGGGAGCGTACAGAAAATGTAGCAGATGTGGTTAAGATGGGTGATGTTTTTGATGTGAAATACTTAGGTGTAGATCCAAAAACACGTAAAGAAAAAGTATCTAAAAAGGCACTTTTACCAAGACCTCCTAGAGAACCTAAAAAAGATGCACCTGAAAAGGATGCACCCAAAACAGAAAATAAATAATACCGATTAAAAAAAGGGGTTGCTTTAAGCAACCCCTTTTTTTGTTTATGTTGTAAATTTTGATTCCTCTATATTTTTATGTATATTTGTAATTATGAGGAATATAGCTAATAAAATTCTTTATTAAAGCTATCATGTGTTTTTCTAGAAACCATTTCCTTTTCTTGGAGTTCTTGTTTTGAACTCTCTTCTATTAGGCAATTATGTCTATCAAAAATCATTCTTAGTAGAATAGAATGTCGATAGTTGAATCTAAAAAATTGGATTCTATCTGGACTGAGTAATCAGTAAAATCTTTTATTAATTTCTCTGTTTTTTTAAATAGAGGTAAAACGTTTTTATAATATTATGACAAATTTTAAAGTTGGGATTATTGGTGCTGGTCCAAGTGGGTTGGCTATGTTGAGAGCATTTGAATCGGAAGAGAAAAAAGGCAATCCAATACCAGAAATAAAATGTTATGAAAAACAAGATAATTGGGGTGGAATGTGGAATTATACTTGGAGAACAGGAGTTGGAAAGTATGGTGAACCATTACATGGGAGTATGTATAAATATTTATGGTCAAATGGACCTAAAGAATGTTTGGAATTTGCTGACTATACCTTTTTAGATCACTTTGGGCAACCAATCTCATCTTATCCACCAAGAGAAGTTTTGTTTGATTATATTCAAGGAAGAATTAAACAAAGTAACGCTCGTAAATATATTCAGTTTAATACAGTAGCTCGTTGGGTAGATTATCTTGAAGATAAAAAGCAATTTCGAGTTGTCTTTGATGATTTAGTTAAAAATGAAACATTTGAAGAGTTTTTCGATTATTTAGTGGTAGGAACTGGACATTTTTCGACACCTAATATGCCTTTTTTTAAGGGAATTGATAATTTTCCAGGTGCAGTAATGCATGCTCACGACTTTAGGGGAGCTGATCAATTTATAAATCAAAACGTTTTACTTATAGGAAGTAGTTATTCGGCGGAAGATATTGGAGTTCAGTGTTATAAGCATGGAAGTAAGGCTGTTACTATTTCATATCGATCGAATCCAATTGGGACAAAATGGCCAGATGGAATCAAGGAGAAGCCACTAGTGACTCATTTTGAAGATAACAGAGCTTTTTTTAAAGATGGGACTTCGGAGGAATTTGATGCGGTTGTGTTTTGTACGGGATATCAACACAAATTTCCTTTTTTACCAGATAATTTGCGTTTAAAAACCAAAAATAGTTTATATCCTGACCAATTATATAAAGGAGTTGTGTATAATGAAAATACGAATTTAATTTTCTTAGGTATGCAGGATCAATATTACACATTTAATATGTTTGATACTCAAGCTTGGTATGCAAGGGATTATATGTTAGGTAGAATTGAGTTGCCTAGTAAAGAGCTTCGAGAGGTAGATATGAAAAAATGGTTGGATAATGAGGGAGCAATGGAAACGGGGGATGATCATGTGGATTTTCAAACTGCATATATTAAAGATTTAATGGAGCGTACAGATTATCCAAATTTTGATTTAGATAAAGTGGCCGAAATGTTTAAAAGTTGGATGAAGGACAAAGAGACTAATATTCTAAATTATAGAGACAAAGTGTATACTTCTGTTATGAGTAATAGCAAGGCTGAAAAGCATCATACACCTTGGATGAAAGAATTAGATGATAGTTTAGAGCGATATTTGGATGAAGTGGAAGCAGATGAAAAAGAGTTGAGTAAAACAAATTACTATTAATAGTATAAGAGGTTGGCTAAACAGTCAGCCTCTTTTTTAATAATTAAAAATAATTCTCTGCTTTTTTGTAACCTTTTATGTGTGTCATACGTATAACTATGGTAAGAGATACAAAACACTAAGATCAAATAGATTAAATTAGATTTATATTATGAGACAACTTAAAATTACCAAGCAGGTAACCAATCGTGAGACGGCGTCGTTAGATAAATATTTGCAAGAAATTGGTAAGGTAGATTTGATTACTGCAGATGAAGAGGTAGAATTAGCGCAAAGGATTAAAGCAGGTGATCAAAGAGCTTTAGAAAAATTGACTAAAGCGAATTTACGATTTGTGGTTTCTGTAGCAAAACAATATCAAAACCAAGGTCTAACATTACCCGATTTAATTAATGAAGGAAATTTAGGATTGATTAAGGCTGCCCAACGTTTTGACGAAACTCGAGGATTTAAGTTTATTTCGTATGCTGTATGGTGGATTCGTCAATCAATTTTATCGGCTTTGGCAGAACAGTCTCGTATTGTGCGTTTACCATTGAATAAAATTGGATCAATCAATAAGATCAATAAAATGTATGCTTTATTGGAGCAATCAAATGAGCGTCCACCTTCTGCAGAAGAGATTGCAAAAGAATTGGATATGACCGTAAATGATGTTAAAGAGAGTATGAAAAACTCTGGACGTCACTTATCAATGGATGCTCCATTAGTAGAAGGAGAGGATTCAAATCTTTACGATGTTTTGCGTTCTGGAGAATCGCCAAATCCAGATCGAGAGCTTATCCACGAATCTTTGCGTACTGAAATTGAACGTGCCTTAGAAACGTTAACTCCGAGAGAAGCTGACGTTGTTCGTCTTTATTTTGGATTAGGAGATCAACACCCAATGACGTTAGAAGAAATAGGTGAGACTTTTGATTTGACAAGAGAACGTGTTCGTCAAATTAAGGAGAAAGCGATTAGAAGATTGAAACATACTTCAAGAAGCAAAATCTTGAAAACATATTTAGGATAATAATCCACACTCAATTATATAAAAAAGCTACTTTTAAGTAGCTTTTTTTGTGCTTTAAAAGCATTGAACTCTAGGCGGAAGTGGTTATATTTGCCTTATGAAGTCTGTTTTATTCCTCTTGTCGTTTCTCTTCATTTTTAGACCGGTTATGCCGGTTATCGACTATTGGATTGACTATGATTATATCGCAACTGTTTTGTGTGTGAATAAAGATAAACCAGAATTACAATGTAACGGTAAGTGTCATTTAATGGAGGAATTATCTAAAGTTAATGAGGAACCAAGTCAAACTGATAAAAAAATGTCAGTTGTAGCTTTTTCAATGGTTTTCTTCCAAGATTTTTCAGAAGTTGTTATTTCCCAAGTTTTGAAATTAGCTAGTAAAAAAGTACTAGATTTTTATGAAAATGCATATCATAAATTATTATCCTTCCAATTTTTTCGCCCACCATTAGTTTTTAATTAAAATCTAAAATTTAATTAAAAACTAATATAACTTATATGCAAACAACTTTTATTCCTGTTTGCCACATGAGCTATTTTATGAGTGATCACCCTCAATTTTACATGTCTTTTTTAGAGGGTTTTTCGCATTCTTATCCTTTGCTTTTCAGAAGTTTCAAGGCAGCTTTTTATATGCTTTGTTTTATTGAAAAGGGAAGAGGAGAAGTACGCATTGATCAACACAGAATTATAGTTGATGAGGCGCAGGCTTTTGTAATTAAACCTGGTGATTTAGCTTGTTTTGACTTAGATCCCCAAACTCAAGGTGTTGTTATTTGCTTTGATGAATCATTTTTTGCTTTGCGTTATCATGATAATGTTTTGCGAACTTTTGATTTTTTTTCTAATGATACAATACCATATACTACCATTTCTTTATCAATCAAACAACGTATAGAAGCCGTTATTGATTTGATGTATGGCGAGTTTAAAGAGGTGAATGAGGATAAACAAACTGTTTTGAGATCCTACTTAAATATTCTTTTATTTGAATTGAATAGAGTAAAAGAACCAGAGGAAAGAACTTTAACGGGGACTGCTTTAGGGCAAAGAATGAAGGATTTTGAAGTGCTAGTCGAGCATTCGTACAAAGTAGCTAAAACACCTTCTTTTTACGCAGAGAAGCTTTATGTGTCGCCAAACTATCTGAATAAAATTTGTAAACAGGAAAGAGGATGTACAGCTGGAGATTTTATTCGTAAAAGAGTGATTTTAGAAGCGCAGCGTTTACTGCAGTTTACTACTTTAAATATTAATGAAATTGCTCAAGAACTTCTTTTTGAGAACACCTCTTATTTTGTTACTTTTTTCAAAAAATATACTGGAAGTACACCTGATACATACCGTAGGCTTAATTTTTAATTTTAATAATCAATCCAACAGTTATACAAATGAGGAAAACGACATGTTCTCGAAACCAGAGAATATTTATACTGTATAGTTTCTAATTACTTTTGCAACGTGAAAAATATATATATCATATTCGCTTTCTTAATATTGCTCAAGCCGGTTTTTCCAATGCTTGTGTATTGGTACGACTATGAATATATTTCTCAAGAGCTTTGTGAAAATATTGATAAACCAGAATTAGCGTGTAATGGAAAATGTCATTTGGTAAAAGAATTAAATAAAGCCAAAGACAATCCTTTTTCTTCAGCTAAGAAATTAGTTGTTTTTGATTTAGAGCCTCTATTGTTGTCTTCCGAAATGGAATTGGTTTCAATAGGTCAAGTTCTTTTTATACCAAAACACATTTCAGGTTTTCCAAATGTCTTTTATTCTTATTTAGGAGAGTCCCGTATTTTTCAGCCCCCCGTATTTGTTTAAATTTTAGTTATTTACTGTCTTTCCTTCTCCTTTAAATAGGTTGAAGCGGGATCTTTTATTCAAAATTTAATATATAATACGGAAATTCAAAATGAAATTTAATTACAAAAATATTTGGGCAGCTTTAGTAGCAATAGTAATGTTATCTTCTTGTACTTCTTCTGACGATGAGGTGCTTAAAATTGAAAAAGATGAGAAAGGAACAATGGAATGGTTTTTTGATCATACCTTAATGGGGGATAAAATGTTGTTAGATGTTGCTGCACGAACAAATGGAAATGGTGAACGATTAACAATAAAACGTTTTAATTACATCGTTAGTAATATTGTGCTAATTGATGAAAATGGAGCATCTTTTACATATCCAAAAGATGAAAGTTATTTTATTATCAATTCAGAAAAAGAAGAATTTGTAGTCCAACTTAAAAATATTCCGGCTGGAAATTATACAAAAGTAAAGTTTGGTTTGGGGGTTGATCAATCAAAATATTTAAGAGGTGAAGAAGAGCAACAAGAACTTTGGGATCTTGCGGCCACACATAACATGACTTGGTCTTGGATTACTGGTTATAAGTTTTTTAATATGGAAGGGACTTTTACAAGTAACAAAGTAGAAGGTTCTCCACGATTTAGTCTGCATATTGGGAGTCACGGAACTAATTTAGATAATTATAAAGAAGTAGAGATAAATTTACCGTCTATTGCTCGTGTACGTGAAACAATTAAGCCAAGTGTGCATTTTATGGTGGATGCTAATAAATTGATAGATGGAGAGCATAAAATTATTTTATCAGAAGCAATGAATCCAGCAGGAACTGCTGCTTCTATTATGGTAAATGCTGTAAAAGCACCTAAGATAATGGAAAACGCTACTAAAATGTTTCATGTAGATCATGTGCATAATGACGGACAGTCGCACGAATAAATAGTTAATTATAATTGGGATGTTCTTTTAGAACATCCCATGATCTACAAGGTATGAAAAAGTTTACAGTTTTAATTATCAGTATGTTACTTATGTCTTGTAACACTGATGAAGGGACTTATTTAGATATTGATCATCCAATTCAATTACAGGTACCAACAAACTTTCCTCCTTTGTCTTATCAATTTATGAACAACCCTTTAACAGAAAAGGGTTTTGAATTGGGGCGGAAGTTGTTTTATGATGGGCGTTTATCTTCGAACGGAATTGTTTCTTGTGCTTTTTGTCACGAACAGCAACATGCTTTTACGCATCACGGACATGATTTAAGTCATGGAGTAAATGATTTAATCGGAACTAGGAATACTCCCGCGCTTCAGAATTTAGCTTTTCAATCAGAATATTTCTTTGATGGAGCGTCAAATAACCTAGAAATGGTTGCAATTGTTCCTATTCATAATCCTGTTGAGATGAATGAAAGTTTGCCTTCTATAATCGAAAAAATTCGTGATGATCGTGATTATCAACGATTGTTTGCTGTAGTCTTTGAAAACAAAGCTATTAATTCGGCAAATATGTTGAAAGCTTTAGCTCAATATATGACAATGTTGATTTCTGCTGATTCGCGTTACGATAAATACGTGCGTAATGAAAATAATGCTTCATTTACGGATAAAGAAAAACAAGGATTGAAAATTTTTAGAGAGAAATGTGCAACTTGTCATAGTACGGATTTATTTACAGATCATTCCTTTAGAAATAACGGATTACCTGTTAATCCTAGATTAAACGATTTAGGACGAGAAGAGGTTACTGGGAATCCCTTAGATCGACATAAATTTAAAGTTCCTAGTTTACGAAATATTGCCTTAACAGCTCCTTATATGCATGATGGGAGATTGGGGTCTTTGGAGGCTGTTTTAGCCTTTTATGAAGAAGGTGTTCAGGACAGCGAGACTTTAGATCCTTTAATGAAGCAAAACTCACAATTGGGAATTCCTCTTAATGCAACAGAGAAAGAAGCTTTGATTGCTTTTTTAAAGACCTTGACAGATGACCAATTTATACAAAATTCAAAATATTATTATCAAACATAAAATGAAAAACATATTCGGATTGTTGTTTTTGTTTAGTCCTTTTATTGGCTGGACAATTCCAACAGAACATTTAAATAGACCAAGTGAAACAAAAACGTTTTTTTTGGATGATGATTGCGATGCTTGCGGCTGTTCGGCTAATGGAGGAAGTATGGGATATAGCTCTATATTAGATCAAAATTTCATTGGGATTCGTTATTTTCATCAATATTATAAAAGTAAAGATGGACTTTATAATGATTCTCCTTGGATTGCAGAACGTTTTAATACGATTCAATTATGGGCTAAAATTCCGATTCATAAGCGCGTAGATCTTTCGGTATTGGTTCCTTATCAATTTCATAATAGTGCTAAAACTTCTGGTGAACAATCAATTTCAGGTTTAGGAGATCTTACTGTTTTGGGGTTGTATAATATTGTTCTCGTAAATTCGGAACATGCATGGCAGCATCAGTGGCATTTAGGTGCTGGAGTTAAAGCTCCGACAGGTAAGTACAATGCTGAGAACAAGGGCACTGTAAATCCGAGTTTTCAAGTCGGTACTGGAGCCTGGGATTTTTCATTCACAACTGAATATATGTTCTCTTATAAAGAAATGGGGTTGCAAACATCATTAAATTATACTTTTAAAAGCGAGAATGAAAAGCATTATCAGTTTGGAAATCAGTTTAGCTATACGAGTACGTTTTTCTATCCAGTACAAGTGAAGGCAATTAACATACTTCCGCAACTTGGAATTGCTGGAGAAGTGTATGCTAGTAATAAAGAATACGGAGAACTGGTTAAAGATACTAAAGGATCAATATTTTTTGGAAAAATGGGAGTTGAGGTTGGTTATGATCGATTTTCATTTGGCCTAAATGGATTACTACCTATAAGTCAAAACTTAACGGGAGGTAAAGTTGAAGCAAAGTATCGATGGAGTTTAAATCTTAATTATAGTATTTAAAAATAAAAAAGGGCGCTGAGGCGCCCTTTTTTATTTTTTTAGTTTTGGTAGACAACGTATTTGATATCTTCTTCAGAAACTACTTTCGTTAAGTTATGTGAAGAAAGCGCTTTCATTGCTTTGTCCCATTTTTTTCCGCTTAAAGCAGCTTGGACTTTTAATGCTCCAATTTCTATTTTATTTTCATTTTTTTCTAAAATCTGAATGATTATTTTTTCTTCATCCGTTAACTCCACTGTTGGTGCTGTTTTTTCAGGGCGCATTTGTGGGAAAAATAAAACCTCTTGAATTGAAGGATTATTCGTTAAGAACATAATCAAACGATCCATTCCAATTCCTAAACCTGATGTTGGAGGCATTCCATATTCTAATGCTCTTAAGAAATCTTGGTCGATAAACATAGCTTCGTCATCTCCGCGTTCAGATAGAGCCATTTGCGCTTCAAAACGTTCTCTTTGATCAATTGGATCGTTTAGTTCTGAATACGCATTTGCAATTTCTTTACCACAAACCATTAACTCAAAGCGTTCTGTTAATTCTGGGTTATCACGATGTGCTTTTGTTAAAGGAGACATTTCTTTAGGGTAATCAGTGATGAAAGTAGGCTGAATGTAATTTCCTTCACATTTCTCTCCAAAGATCTCATCAATTAATTTCCCTTTACCCATAGTTTCATCTACAGGTATTCCCATTTCTAAAGCAGCTTTTCTAATTTCCTCTTCTGTTTTTCCTGTGATGTCGAAACCAGTAAACTCTTTAATAGAGTCTGCCATTGTGATGCGCTTGTATGGTGCTTTGAAACTGATTTGATGGTCGCCAAAGGTAGCTTCTGTCGATCCGTTAACAGCAATTGCACAATGTTCTAATAGACGCTCAGTAAAGTCCATCATCCAGTTGTAATCTTTGTAAGCTACATAGATTTCCATTGCAGTAAATTCAGGGTTGTGTGTTCTATCCATTCCTTCATTACGGAAGTTTTTAGAAAACTCATAAACACCATCAAATCCACCAACAATCAAACGTTTTAAATATAACTCGTTGGCAATTCTCAAATATAAAGGAATATCTAAAGCATTGTGATGTGTTATAAATGGACGTGCAGCGGCTCCACCAGGTATAGATTGCAAAATAGGTGTTTCTACTTCCATATATCCGGCTTCATTAAAGAAGTTACGCATCGCAGTAAATAACTTTGTACGCTTGATAAAAATGTCTTTATTTAATGGATTTACAACTAAATCTACGTAACGCATTCTATAGCGCAATTCAGGATCTGTAAAAGCGTCAAATATATGTCCTTCTGCATCTGTTTTTGGCAAAGGCAATGGACGTAATGATTTACTTAAAAGTGTAAGTTTTTGTACACGTAAAGTTTTCTCACCTACTTTTGTTGTAAAAAGAGTTCCTTCAATACCGATAAAGTCACCTAAGTCGATAAGTTTTTTATAGATTTCGTTATAAAGAGTTTTGTCTTCTCCTGGGCAAATCTCGTCTCTGTTGATGTATAACTGAATTCTTCCTTCACTGTCTTGGATTTCAGCGAAAGAAGCTTTTCCTTGAATTCTTGAAGACATTAATCTTCCTGCCACAATTACCTGCTTATCTTCCTCAAAATCGTCCTTGATTTGCTTCGACGTGTGATCAACAGCAAATAGGTTCGCAGGATAAGGATTTACACCGAGTGCTTGTAGCTTGCTCAGTTTTTCTCTTCTGATGATTTCTTGTTCTGAAAGTTGCATAATAATTGTGATTTATATAAGAAGGCAAATATAGTTATTATTTGAAAGTGCGGCAATTGCTAGGACTGAAATCACTAAAAAGAGTCGAGTTTTAGGGATTAATAATCAAAATCTGTTTCAACATCCGAAAGCAAGGCGTAAAAAAGTTGAAGGTTTGCTGAAAAAGAACGAAATTTGTAAGATATAAATATTAATAAGTATGAGTTTTTGGAGAGTTTTGCTATCAATTTTCGCCCCTCCTTTGGCAGTTTTGGATAAAGGATGTGGGTCTATTTTGATTGTTTTATTATTGACGATATGTGGATGGGTTCCAGGTGTTATAGCGGCTTTGGTAATTTTAAATAATCCAAAATACAATAAATAGATATGAATAAAAAAGTAAAAATCATTGACTTAGGTCTTAAGGATTATAAAGAAACTTGGGATTACCAAGAGGAGTTGTTTCAAAGTATTCTTGATATTAAAGTGGCTAATCGACGCAATGAAGAAGAGAACGAAACTCCAAATTATCTTTTATTTGTCGAGCATCCACATGTTTATACTTTAGGTAAAAGTGGCGATTTCTCAAATATGTTGTTAGATGAGGAGCAGTTAAAAGAAAAAGGAGCTACTTTTTATAAAATAAATCGAGGGGGAGATATAACCTATCACGGACCTGGGCAAATTGTCGGATATCCGATTGTTGATTTAGAAAATTTTTTCACGGATATTCATAAATATCTTCGATTCCTAGAAGAGGCAATTATTTTGACATTAAAAGAATACGGTATTGAATCGGGACGTAGTGAAGGTGAAACTGGCGTATGGTTGGGAGTAGGAACTCCATTTGCACGTAAGATATGTGCTATGGGTGTACGCGCCTCTCGTTGGGTGACTATGCATGGATTTGCTTTTAATGTAAATTCTGATCTTGGTTATTTTGATAACATCATTCCTTGTGGAATTCGAGGTAAGGGGGTTACTTCTTTAAATGTTGAATTAGGGGTTGATAAAGTTGATGAGGATGCGGTAGAAGCAAAAATTATAAAACATTTTTCTGATTTATTTGAAGCAGAAATGGTGCGATAATAGTGTAAGCCAATCTCTAAAGGATTGGTTTTCTTATTTATATTTTAATCATGCTGTTTTTGTAATGGGACAGCGATTGATATTTAATGAAATGTTTTTTTAATTTGTACTTTTGTACAAACAATACAACTTATGAAAAATACTTTGATTGCTCCATCTATTTTGGCAGCAGATTTTGCAAACCTTCAACGTGATATTGAAATGGTTAATGCGAGTCAAGCAGATTGGTTTCACATCGATATTATGGATGGCGTTTTTGTGCCTAATATTTCATTCGGGATGCCTGTTTTGGAGGCGATTTCTAAACACGCAAAGAAAACGATTGATGTACATTTAATGATTGTTGATCCTGATCGTTATATTAAGACATTTAAAGATCTTGGTGCAGATGTTTTAACAGTGCACTATGAGGCTTGTACTCATTTACACCGTACGTTGCAAGCTATTAAAGCTGAAGGAATGCAAGCGGGAGTTGCATTAAATCCTCATACAAATGTTGCTTTGTTAGAAGATGTAATTCAAGATATTGATTTGGTTTGTATTATGAGCGTTAATCCAGGATTTGGAGGGCAAAGTTTTATTGAGCATACTTATGAAAAAGTACGCAAGTTAAAAGCAATGATTGATGCTAAGGGAGCTTCGACAAAAATCGAAATCGATGGCGGAGTTACAACAGCAAATGCTAAGGAGTTAGTAGCTGCTGGAGCGGATGTTTTAGTAGCAGGTAGTTTTGTTTTTCGTTCTGAAAATCAATTGGAGACTGTTGCTGAATTGAAAGCTGTAGCTTGCTCTTAAGAATCAATTTTTTTATTAGAGATTTAAGTATACAAAAAGCGGTTTAGACTTTTCTAAACCGCTTTTTGTTGAAAATAAAATTTTATTTATAGAGTTTTACAAAGAGTATACAAGTGTCTGTCGAACGCTGGAAAACATCATGAGCAACGCTCCCCATAAAAATATCTTTAATTCCCGCAGAACCCTTAACACCTAAAATAAGCATGTTTGCTTTTTTCTGTTTGCAATATTTTAAGAGTGTCGTTGCAATGCTTTTATCTTCGGCTGGAACTGTTTCAATATCTGAATGTAAGGCGTATTTTTGATTCCAAGTATTTCGTTTGCGATCGATATCTAATAAGGTTTCTTTTTTGATGTCTTTATCAGTCATACTTGGCAAAAATCCCCAATTAAATTTAGAAATGTAAACTGCTGAATGGGTTATTTTTTGACCTTTGGAATTGTTTTCAAATCGATCAGCCCAACTCATCACTAAAGAAGTATATCTTGAGAAATCAATTGCATTGATGATGGTTGTAATTGGAGAAATAAAAGTTTCAGGAACAAGAAGTGTTGCACAAGGTAAAACTCGAATTAACTTATGGGCTAAGCCTCCGTTGCCATCTAATTCTTGTTTATTTCCGAGAACCAATAAGTCGATAGGCTGGTTCTTATAGAGATTCATAAATGCAATCTCAGAATAGCTTTCCATTTTTACAATTATATCAAATGTATAAGAATGATTTGATTCCTTTATTTTGGATGTAATTCGTTGGGTTATTTTTGCAATAATTTGATTGATGCGTTCGGGAATTAAAAGCTCCTTAGGGATTTCTCCTATTTTTAAGTTATGTATAAAGGTGATTTTTTCAATTGATAGGATTTGATTAAGTATCTTGGCATACTGAATTAGATATTGATCCATTTCTGATAAATCAAGTCCTATTGTTATGTTTAAAGGTTTTTCTTGTGTCATAATTTAGCTGTTTTGTTGTTCATCCATCAATTCTGCAATAATATCTTTGTAGCTTTTTTCTTCTTTTGATTTTAGTTTTTTGTCGTGTCTTCGAAGTTCTTCTTGTAGACCTTTGTGCAAACTATAACACATGATTAGTATAATGATAGCAAAAGGAATACCTGTAATGATTACGGCGGTTTGCAAAGCATTTAAGCCACCACCCCAAAGTAAAATTATAGCAATAAAACCTTGAATAAATGACCAAAATACACGTTGCCAAACGGGTGTGTATTCTGCACTTCCAGAAGTGATATTGTCTACAACTAATGAGCCTGAATCTGAAGATGTAATGAAAAAGGTGAAAACCAATATAATTGCAATGACAGATAGGAATTTTGTAAAAGGGAAGTTTTCTAAGAAAACAAAAAGAGCTGTCGAAATATCTTCTTGAACAGCAGTTACCATCTCCATATTTCCTTCCATTATAAATTTAATTGCGCTTCCTCCGAAAACATTCATCCATAAAAGCGTGATTAGAGCAGGAATGATAAGAACCCCAAGAATAAACTCTTTTACAGTTCTTCCTTTGGAGATTCTAGCAATGAAACTACCTACAAATGGAGACCAAGCAATCCACCAAGCCCAATAAAAAATAGTCCATGCGTTTTGCCAACCACTATTTTGAAAGTTGTCATTCCATGTACTTATATCGATAAAGTTAGCTAAGTAAGACCCTGTATTTTGAATATACCCTTTTAAAATATATAGGGTTGGGCCTAGGATGAATATTAAAAGCATTAAACTCAGAGCTAAAATCATATTTCCTCTGCTCAAAAGTTTTACACCTTTGTCTAAACCAGAAAAAACAGATATTGTTGCGATAGAGATTACAATTAAAATCATGATGGATTGTATTAATGGGGATATTTCCCATCCAAAAACAAAACGCAATCCAGCGCTGATTTGCGTTACTCCTAATCCTAGTGAGGTAGAAAGTCCGAATACAGTTGCTAGAGCAGATAATATATCGATACAATGTCCCCACCATCCGTGTATTTTTTCTCCCCAAAAAGGATAGAAAAGAGAGCGGAAAGTCATTGGTAGTTTTCTATTGAAAGAAAAGAAGGCTAATCCAAGGCCAACTATGGCATATATAGCCCAAGCGTGTAGTCCCCAATGTAATCCCGTGAAGTTAAGTGCTTGTATTGCAGCTTGAGTAGAATCACCAACGGGTCTTGGGGGAGAGGCAAAGTGCGAAACAGGTTCTGCTACACTGTAAAACATTATTCCTATTCCCATTCCAGCACTAAAAAGCATGGCGAACCAAGACAGTTTGCTAAACTCTGGTTCGGCCTCATCACCGCCTAAACGGATTTTTCCAAACTTACTAAAAGCAAGGTAAACACTAAAAATAAGAATGATATTGACAGTAACAATCAGAAACCAACCTAAACTAGAGGTGATGTTTTTTTGTGTTGCAGTAAACCATTGGTCAATTTTGGTAGGAAATAATAAACAGAAAATTAAAGCGCTTATTATTAGAGCTATGGATGTGAAAAAAACAGGGGGGTTGATGACCAGTTTTTTTTGTTCAATTGATTTTTTTATCATGAGTTATTCTATTTTATGACTTATTTAGATAACCCAGCACTTTATAAAAGATCTCAAAGATAGAGAAGGAAGTAAATATAAATGTATTTTTTACTTAGGCGTTTTAAAGAATTAAACGTTTCGGATAAAAAGTACTGAATGTAATTAAAAATAAACGGCTACTTTTTAAGTAGCCGTTTATAAGTTTATTTTGATTATCCTAAAAAAGGATATTTGTAATCCGTTGCAGGAATAAAAGTTTCCTTGATTGTTCTAGGTGAAACCCAACGCAACAAGTTTAAGATAGAACCTGCTTTGTCATTTGTACCTGAAGCTCTTGCGCCTCCAAATGGTTGCTGTCCAACAACTGCTCCTGTAGGTTTGTCATTGATATAGAAGTTACCTGCTGCATTTGTTAATGCTTCTGTAGCTTCTACAATTGCGTAACGGCATTGAGAAAATATAGCTCCTGTTAAAGCATATGCAGAAGTTTCGTCAACTAATTTCAATGTCTCTAACCATTTTGCATCTTCATAAACGTAGATAGTTAAAACAGGACCGAATAATTCGGTTTTCATAGTTTCATATTGAGGGTTAGTTGTTACAATTACAGTTGGCTCAATAAAGTAACCTACAGATTTATCATAATTACCACCAGCTACAATTTCAGCATCAGCATCTTGTTTTGCTTGATCAATGTATTTCGCTAATTTATTAAAAGAGCTTTCTGAGATTACAGAAGATACGAAGTTTGTTGGATCTTCTGGACTTCCCATTTTGATAGTTTGCATATCTGCTACCATAAAGTCTTTTACAGCATTCCATAAAGAAGAAGGGATGTAAGCTCTTGATGCAGCAGAACATTTTTGACCTTGGTATTCAAAAGCACCTCTTGTTAAGGCAACAGCAACTTCTTTTGCATCAGCAGAAGGGTGCGCAACTACGAAGTCTTTTCCTCCTGTTTCTCCAACAATACGCGGATATGTTTTGTAGTTGTTGATGTTTTTACCAATTGTTTCCCACATACTGTTGAATACAGCTGTTGATCCAGTGAAGTGAATTCCTGCAAAATCAGGACTTGCTAAAAGTGTATCGGTGATCATTGCAGAATCTCCATAGATTACGTTGATTACACCATCAGGAAGACCAGCTTTTTTGAAAATCTCAACAATTACGTTTGCTGAATAAATTTGTGTTGCACTAGGTTTCCAAACAACTACATTTCCCATCAAAGCTACTGAAGAAGGTAAGTTTCCAGAAATAGCTGTGAAGTTAAAAGGAGTGATTGCATAAACAAATCCTTCAAGTGGACGGTGTTCTAAACGATTCCAAACTCCATCTGTAGATGTAGGTTGTTCCGCATAGATTTGAGACATATATTCAACATTGTATCTCAAGAAATCTATAAACTCACACGCTGAATCAATTTCAGCTTGGTGTAATGTTTTTGCTTGAGCGATCATTGTTGCAGCGTTTAATTTTGCACGGTATGGACCTGCAATTAATTCTGCTGCTTTTAAGAAAATAGCTGCTCTATGTTCCCAAGGCATTTTTGACCATTCTTTTCTAGCTTCAAGAGCGGTAGAGATTGCTTTTTCAACCAAAGGTTTGTCTGCAACGTGATATTTTCCTAAATTATGTTTGTGATCAAAAGGAGGGAATAAGTTCTTAGTATTTCCTGTTTTAATCTCTTCTCCTCCGATGTATAGAGGGATGTCAACAGTTTGATTATATTGTTCTTTAAAAGAGTTTAATGTAAGTTCTCTTTCTTTAGTTCCTGGCGCATAAGATTTAACAGGTTCGTTAAACGCTTTCGGAACAGTGTAGATTCCTTTTGGCATGATGTTTTTATTTTAATCGGTTATACTTTATAACGAAATACAAAGGTAACGAAAATTAGTGAATTTGGTAATGACTCTGAAATGTAAAAGGATTAATAAAGCGTTAATTCAAAGCAAATCGAGCACTAAGACGAAATAGAGGAATGGTAACCCTGAAGGGCTCGTTAGTTGCTAAATTAATCATATTATAGAAACCTTTCATTGAACCCAGTGGGGAGCAAAGTAAGCAACCAGATGAATATCGGTGTTTTTGGCCAGTTTCAATGATTGGATTCAAACCTAGAACTCCATCTCCTTTTACTTGTTCACGGACATTTAAAGAATCGTAGATATCCCAATGTCTAGACAAGAGTTGTACCGTATCTTCACTTTGGTTTTCTATAGTTATTTCATAAGTAAAGGCAAAGTGAATTTTATTGTTCTTTAAGTAGGTTCCTTCAAAGTTGTTTTTTACAGAAATCTTAATTCCATTTGTTATTTGAGAGACCATAAAGTTGTTCAGAATATAATTAAATTGATAAATAATTGAGAATTACAAGTGATTTGTTAGTAAACGATATTTTCAGAATTAGTTGTTCCAAATCCAATTACACGATCGTATAGATCAGTGTTTCCACGATAGTAAACTAAAATTTGATATTGATTTTCTGTTTGTGCAAAATTACCATCAGGGGCTTCTTCTGGGTTTATTCTGCCTTTAGTCACTGCTGAATAAAGAAAGTTGGTAAATCCTTGTTTAATCAATAGAGCTGTTTCGTATACTTTTGTTTCAGGATTATAAGTCAACAGATTTTCCTCTGTAAGTTCGTTGTTGTTAAACATCCCAGTTATGTAAAATTGAGTTTGAGGATTTGATTCTTGTGGTTGAAGACGAAAGTAAACCCAAGAGTAATCCGCTTCGATTGAAGGATTTTCTCTATTGATATTTCGAGGCTGAAAGCTTCCGTTTATATCAGGAAAGTATGTGTACGGTTTGTTTTTTCTAGCTGAGTTTAAGTATAGAAAAGTACTGTAAACACCTTGGTCAGAATGTACTTTACCAATCATATTGTTTACGGCATTTATATCGCTATTGTCAAAATTCAAGTATTCATTGCTTCCCCAAAATTGTGTTTCCTTATTGTATTTATAAATTAAATCTGTTCCTAAAGTATATTGAGGAGTAATGTTATTTATATACGTATCCCATCGTCCGTTTTGGAAAAGAGCTACTTTTATGTTTTGTGTAGGATTTTGAAAAGTTTGTTCTCCTAAGTGTATAGTGAATTCTAAGTTTTGTTTTTGGTCAATGTATTCTATATCTCGAGCTCTTTTTATTTGAGCTGCTACGTTGACGTTATTTTCATAAAGTATAAATTTTCGTCTAATAATTACATCTTGATGTTCATCTGTTATTTCGAGAACGTAGTTGCCACTTTTTAGGATTTTGTATTTAGGGTTTGGTAATGTTAAACGATAGTGAGAATAGAGTTGTAAAGTGTTGAATGAATTTTCATAATTTTGAATACGCTGGTTTTCCATGCCATCAAGATAATCAGTCGTTCTAAGTTTCGATGGTGTCCAATCGTAGTTGAATGGAAAAATGCGATAGTAGTAATTACTTTCATTAGCAAGTAAGTCATCAAATTCAAAGTTGATTATTTCTCCAAGTCTAAAAAAAGGGACAATTGCTTTATTGTCTTTCATAAAAGCAGCGCTTTTAATGTAGGTTTCCGTTTTCTCTTGAGCAGATTTTTGTGCAAATAAGCTCGTGCTAAGGCTAAAACAAAACAGTAAAGCAACAAGGAAAGAATGGAGTTTAAGCATAAAACAGGTGTTTGTATTAGTAGTCTTCTACAAATATACCTTTTTAATCTAATTAACCTGAATTTGGATGGTGATCATTTATAGCAAACAGGAAGTAATTCTCCTGGAGCTAAGCAGTATTCTATAATTTTTTCTGGAGAAAGTGTTTCGCTATAGTTTATTGGATCTACTCGAAAGCCAACTGCCTTAAGTTTATCAAAATAATCACGACCATAAACACGAACATGATCATATTGTCCAAAAATAAGGGTGCGTTCTTTTGGATCTATAATGCTATTGTCTTCAAAAGTAGTAGCTCGGTTTAAGTCTTGAGGGATCTGAAAGATTCCCATACCTCCAGGTTTTAAAATTCGGTACAATTCCTGCATAGCTTTGGTGTCATCTGGAATGTGTTCCAAAACGTGATTGCATAAAATTACATCAAAAGAATTATCTTCAAAAGGTAAGTTACAAATATCTGCTTTTACATCCGCTAGAGGCGATTCTAAATCGGTTGTAACATAATCTAGGTTTTCTTGTCTTCGAAAACGGTTGTAAAAAGCTTGCTCTGGAGCAAAGTGCAAGACTTTGAGAGGTGCTTTAAAAAAGTTAGTTTCGTTTTTTAGATACAACCAAAGTAATCGATGTCTTTCCAATGAAAGAGTACTTGGAGATAGTACGTTATTGCGTTGTGTTGCGTATCCGTAAGGTAAAAAGGTTTTAAAGCTTCGTCCGTCAATGGGATCTGTAAATTTATCTCCTTTGAGATACCACGCTAGAATTGGACGAATAAAATAGCTCGACCGAATTAATATCGGTCGAGGTATAGTATTTAAAAGAGTTTTAAAAAGCTTTTTCATTAGTTTTAGTTACAAGACTAATGGAGTAGTTCTAAACTCATCTTCTTCGTTACTCTTAATTCCTAAAGCTTTATAGATGTATTGGAATGTAGATAATAGCTCTGGTTTTCCATTCACTAAAGCCACGTCGTGTTCAAAGTGTGCAGAAGGTTTTCCATCACGAGTTACAATCGTCCAACCGTCATTTAATTGTTTGA
Organism: Flavobacterium sp.; assembly: GCA_030151565.1. Taxonomy (GTDB): domain Bacteria; phylum Bacteroidota; class Bacteroidia; order Flavobacteriales; family Flavobacteriaceae; genus Flavobacterium. The sequence continues at coordinate 58,691 of JASLDM010000116.1, forward strand.
TGTTTCTAGTTCCTAAATTGATCATAGGTTCAATTGCGACAGTCATTCCTTCAACGAATTTTTTACCGCGACCACGCTTACCATAGTTTGGCATTTCTGGTGATTCGTGCATTTTTCTACCAAGTCCATGGCCTACTAGCTCTCTAACTACGGTATATCCTTCGGCTTCACAATAGCGTTGTATAGCACTTCCTACATCTTCTACGCGATTACCTATTTTGAATTCGCGAATTCCTACGTATAGAGATTCTTTTGTTACTTGTAAAAGTTTTTTTACTTCTGGAGCAACATCTCCAATTTCAAAGGTATAAGCATGATCTCCGTAAAAACCGTTCATGACAGTTCCACAGTCAATAGAAACAATGTCTCCATCCTCTAAAGGTCGATCTGTAGGTAATCCGTGAACAATCTGATCGTTGACACTCGTCAATATACTGGATGGACAACCATATAAACCTAAAAAACCAGGTTCAGCACCATGGTCTCGTATATAAGTTTCGGCCATTTTATCTAAGGCTAAAGTCGTTACTCCTGGCTTTAGTTCTGTTGCTAGCATTCCAAGTGTCTTAGATACTAGTAAAGCGCTTTGACGCATCAACTCGATTTCTTCTGGAGTTTTTATTACAATCATATCGAAAATTTTTTCTATCTACAAAAATACAATTTTTTAAGTAAATTCTATGAACCGTCATGGAAGAGTTTTATTGAAAATGGAAGGGAGTAGTTTTTTAGTAAATAATACTTGGTGTAAAGTATGTCTTTTTCATGTAGCTTCAAATTACCTGTCATTCAAAGTTAGATAAGATTATTTAGTTTTTAGTAAATGATTTAGCGGGTAATTCTAAGATAATCATACTGCTATGTTGTGAATGAAATAAGATCGGGTAAGTTATTGTGTGGTGTTAAGGGAAGTTAAATACTTTGTTATATAGGAAAATTGCTTTTGAGTTTTGGTGTGAATTCGCGATATTTGTTATGGTTTCATCGCTTGACAGTCTTTGGAAAATATGAATTTAAATTATTTAAGTATATGAAATATGTTTCAGCATCAGAAGCTGTGCAAGTAGTAAAGTCGGGTGATCGTATTTACGTACATGCTGCAGCGGCAACACCTAATATTTTAACTAAGGCTATCGCTGATAGAGCAGCGGAATTAAGAAATGTTGAATTTTGTCATATTCATACCGAAGGTGCAGCACCTTATGCTGACCCGGCTTTGGCGGAAAGCTTTCATGTTAATTCTTTTTTTATAGGCAAGAATGTTAGACATACGATTGCTGCTGGGAACGGTTCTTATACTCCTGTTTTTTTGAGTGAGGTACCAACTTTATTGCGCAAAGGAGTTGTGCCAATAGACATTGCTTTAATTCAAGTTTCGCCACCTGATGAGCATGGGTTTTGCTCATTGGGTGTTTCAATTGAAGCTACAGTTGCCGCTATTGAGAAAGCAAAATATGTTATTGCGCAAGTAAATTCGTTTATGCCTCGAACTTTTGGAGACGGCGTTTTGCACAGCTCTAAAATTGACTACGCAGTAGAACATCATACCCCTATTTATGCTTCACAAGCAGCACCTATTTCTGAAACGGAAGCTAAGATTGGTGCTTTTGTAGCAGAATTGATTGAAGATGAGAGTACTTTGCAAATGGGAATTGGTTCTATTCCTAACGCTGTTTTAGCTCAACTTACTAGCCATAAAAATCTGGGATTGCATACAGAAATGTTTTCGGATGGAGTAATTGATTTAATTGAAAGCGGAGTTATGAATTGTTCTAAGAAAAAGATAGCGAAAGGAAGGGCTTTAGCTACTTTTTTATTGGGGTCTGACAGATTGTATCGTTTTGTAGATAACAATCCTTTTATCGTTATGAAAGAGTCGAGTTATGTAAATGATACTGCTATTATTCGTCAGAACCCAAAAGTAGTGGCAATTAACTCAGCAATCGAAGTCGATTTAACTGGGCAAGTATGCGCAGATTCATTAGGAATTAAAATGTATTCGGGAGTAGGTGGACAAATGGACTTTATCCGAGGCGCCTCTTTGAGTGAGGGAGGAAAAGCAATTATTGCTCTTTCATCGATAACAAATAAGGGGCAAAATAAAATTGTTCCTTTTTTAAAACAAGGCGCTGGAGTTGTGACAACACGAGCACACGCTCAATATATTGTTACTGAATACGGGGTGGCAGATTTATATGGTAAAACGTTAAAACAAAGGGTGCAAGCTATGGTCTCAATTGCGCATCCTAATTTTAGAGAGGAAATAATGAAAACGTATCACGATAGTATAAAATAATTAGATTGGTAGGAATAATTCTTTTTAAAAGCTTGATCGTGAATAATCCTTCATGATCAGGCTTTTTTAGTATAGTAGAAAATCGTAACTTGAGAAGAGATAAAAAAACAAAAGATATGGATAGATTAAAAGGTAAAGTAGCTATTGTTACAGGTGGAGCTTCTGGTATTGGAGAAGCTACGGTGGCTTTGTTTGTAGCTGAAGGAGCTACTGTAATTGTAGCGGATATCAGTGAGGGGCAATTAAAGAAAGTTCCAGCTTCAGAACAAGTCTTGCCAAAGTTGTTGGATGTTACTTCTGAGGAGGGATGGCAAAAACTTACCAAAGACGTTTTTGAAGAGTTTGGAAGAATTGATATTTTGATAAACAATGCAGGGATGGCTTCGGATAAAGGAATGAATGAAACTACAGAAAAGGATTGGATGCAGTTACATAATATTAATTCTTGGGGAACCTTTTTGGGAATTAAACACGTTGTACCTTATATGAAAAAAGCAAAAAAAGGCGCTATTGTTAATACTGTTTCTTATACGGCTTTAATTGGAGCAGGTGTAAATGCTTATACGGCATCTAAAGGTTCTGCTCGAGCATTGTCAAGAGCTGCAGCTGTAGATTTAGGAGGTTTTAATATTCGTGTAAATTCAATTTATCCAGGAGTTATCCAAACGCCTATGTCTGCAGCAGTAAGCGAACATAAAGAAATGATGGATGGACTTATAAGCGCTACGCCTCTAGGACGATTAGGTCAAGCTATTGAGGTTGCAAACGCTATTTTATTTTTAGCTTCAGATGAAGCTACCTATATTACAGGTGCAGAATTAACCATCGATGGGGGATATTCCGCACAATAGCGAGGTAACCCTTTTATAAAAAAGCCTCTTCAAGATATTAATATGAAGAGGCTTTTTTGGTTTTAAATTAAAGAGTGACGTGTCATGGCTTGTGGTTGTTCTATTCCCATAAGTTTTAATATCGTTGGGGCAAGGTCTCCTAAAATACCAGGTTGTACTTCTTTGATATCTTTATCTACAATGATAATCGGTACTGGGTTGGTTGTATGTGCGGTATTCGGGCTTCCATCTTCATTGAACATGGTTTCACAGTTTCCGTGATCAGCCAAAATAATTGTAGTGTAATCATTTGCAAGCGCAACTTCTACAACTTCTTTTACACATTGATCTACAGCTTCACAAGCTTTGATTGCAGCTTCCATAATCCCGGTATGTCCTACCATATCTCCATTAGCGAAATTTAAACATACAAAATCAACATCACCTTGTTGTAGTTCAGGAATAAGTGCATCCTTTAGATCATAAGCACTCATTTCTGGTTTTAAATCATAGGTTGCTACTTTTGGAGAGGGACATAAAAGACGTTTTTCTCCTACAAAAGGGACTTCACGTCCTCCAGAAAAGAAAAAGGTAACGTGAGGGTACTTTTCAGTTTCTGCAATTCGTATTTGTTTTTTTTCATTTTTTTCTAAAACCTCACCAAGTGTTTCTGTAAGATTATCTTTATCATAAACTACTTGAATGTTTTTAAATGTATCGTCGTAATTAGTTAGGGTAACAAAATAAAGAGGCAAAGCGTTCATCTCAAATTCAGGATAATCTTTTTGAGTTAGCACTTCGGTTAACTCACGACCTCTATCTGTTCTGAAATTAAAGAAAATAACAACATCTTGTTCTGAAATGGTTGTCAGAGGCTGACCTTCAGGTGTTGTTACAATTAGCGGTTCTAAAAATTCATCTGTAATGTCATTTTTATAGCTATCTTCTATATTCAAAACAGGATTTACAGTTGGAGTTCCTACTCCTTTCACTAAAAGATCGTAAGCTTTTTTAACGCGTTCCCAACGTTTATCTCTATCCATTGCATAATAACGACCAATGACTGAGGCAAGTTTTGCGTTGGATAAAGCTAGATGTTCTTCTAGAGCAGCAATGTGTCCTGCTCCTGATTTAGGATCTACATCTCGTCCGTCTGTAAAGGCATGTACAAAAACTTTATTTAAGCCAGCCTCTTGCGCCGCATCTAATAAACCATAAAGGTGTTTTTCGTGAGCATGTACGCCTCCGTTAGAAACCAAACCAAGAAAATGTACGTTTACGTTTTTCTCTTTAGCGTAAGAAAAAGCGTCTTGTAATGCTTTTTCTTTTGCAATCGACTTGTTTTCTACCGCCAAATTTATTTTTACCAAATCTTGATAAACTATTCGTCCAGCACCTAAGTTCATATGGCCTACTTCGGAATTTCCCATTTGTCCCTCGGGAAGTCCTACGTTTAAACCATCTGTACGTACAGTTGAATGGGGATATAGGTCGTATAAACGATCAATAAAAGGAGTGTTGGCGTGTTCAATTGCTGATACTTTAGGGTCTGGGGATTTTCCCCAACCATCTAAAATCATTAAAATAACTTTCTTATTCATAATCTATAGTTGTGTACTGCAAAAATACATATAGTTGTTTAAATAGACTTAATGAATTGATTAGAATGTTAAAAATCAAATTTTAATAGTTTATTTAGCTTGCTGTCAGGGGAATATTGTTATTTTTACTTTTTTGAAAATTGAATTAAAGTAATGGTTTCCAAAGTATATTTAAAATTTTTGCCCGTATTGATTCTTTCTACCTTAGCTTTTAAGTGGGTAGATACTGCTAATAAGAATTTAAACGAAGAAGAAGTGGTAGTAAGGTCTATTGACACTAAAGACGAAATACTACTTGACAAAGAAACTCTTTTTGAAAGAGAAGCTCTTAACTTGTACGAAACTTTGGATCGAAATGCTTACACTGCACCATCTTTAGAAAGCTTTCAAAAAGGAATAAAAGGTTTTCAGAAAATGAAAGCTAATGGGTTATTGAAGAAAGATATTTTAACAATCGTAGATTTTAGTCTATCTTCTACAGCAAAACGTCTATGGGTTATCGATATGCAAACCAATAAAATTATCTTACAAAGTGTTGTTGCCCACGGACGTAAAAGTGGAGATGAATTTGCAAAGGTTTTTTCAAATACAAATGAATCCAATATGAGTAGTTTGGGGTTTTATAAAACAGGTGAAACATATTCCGGAAAGCATGGTTTCTCACTGCGTTTAGATGGGTTGGAAAAAGGATTCAATGATTTGGCTCGTCAACGCGCTATTGTGATTCATGGAGCTGACTATGCTTCAGAAGCTTTTGCTAAACAACAAGGGAGACTCGGTCGTAGCCTAGGCTGTCCCGCAATCCCCCAAAATATTAAAACCCAATTAATCGAATTGATAAAAGAAGAAACGTGTTTGTTTATTTATTATCCGAATTCTGATTATTTACAACGCTCTCAGTTTTTAAGTTAATATATAACTTAGTATAGAGTTCTTGGTCTAACTGGTAGGTGTCTTGGATAAAGTGTATTCCCTGAGGCGTATTCCAAGCTGTCCAATACAACTGATGTATCTCAATACTTTTTTGAAGTGGTATATGTTGCGTTTTTTCTGCATCTAACCATTGGTTGACCATTTTCATGGTGTATTTACTTTCTTCAGTCGATAAGATAAAATCGGCTAAATCAAAAGGGTCCTCAACTCGTACGCATCCTGAACTTAAATTTCGAAACTCTTTATTAAAGTTGTTTTTATTGTTTGTATCGTGCAAGTATACCAAATGATTATTCTTAAAATCAAATTTGATACGACCCAATGAATTGCTTCGACCTGGTTTTTGAACATATCGATAACTTGAAGCTTTTTCAGGGTTCCAATTTTCAGGACTTATAACATTTCCTTTATAATCGTAAATAGTAAAACCTCGACTAGCAAAGTAACCTCTGTTTCGTGACGCAGCAGGTACTAAATCGTTTTTCAATATTGTTGGAGGAACAGTCCAAGTCGGGTTAATAATTAAGCCACTAAATTTCGACGATAAAATAGGTGTTTTACGGACAGTTGTTCCTACAATTACTTTGTGTTTTTGAATCGTATCTCCATTAGATACTGCGATGAGGTTAAACGCAGGAATGTTCACTAATATATAATGAGTTCCCAAGGATCTCGGATACCATCTCCAACGTTCTAAATTTGCTATGACTTGTTGTATACGCGTTTCTTTGTTAATGTTTAGTGCTTTGACTGTTTCGGTATCTAGTAAACCTGTTTCATCAATGTTATTTCTTCCTTGAAATTTTTTTAAAGCTAGGATTGTTGCTTCATCAAAAATAGCTTCATTGCTAGACTTAATGTCTAAATCTCCCCAATAGGCTAGCCTTTTTTGGAGGTCTTTTACTTCGGACAAAGAATCGTTTAATTTAAGTTTTCGACCAGTTAAAAGTTGATCAAACGAAGTATCTGGTAACTTTTTTAAATCTGCTAGTGCTGTTTTTAGACCACTATAAACAGGGCTTTTTGGACGGATACTATCAAAAGCTATTGGAACTGCATCGTGTTCTAGTGTTAAAAGCATCGTTGCAGGTAGATTTATTTTTTTAGGCTCAATATCCCAATCATTATATAGTTTCTTAGGACTTAAAACGCCGTTGTATAGGTCTTGAACCGCTCCAAAAAAAGTTTCAGAAAATAAAAAGTCAGCTTGAATTTTTTGATCGTCTGTTAAAGAACTAAAATGTTGATGGAAATCACTCAACTGAGCAATAGGGTAGCGGTTACTATCAATACCGTCTGCTTCAAGTTCTTTAAGTGTTTTAATGAAGTCGTCTCGATTTACTGCGTCACCCCAACCTGTTTTATAGGTGTTCGTACGGTAGAACTGTTGTAAATCTGCAGATAGATCTTTTGTGATTAGGCTGTCAAAAACGATACTTTCATCTTTTTCTAAGGGTAATAGTTGTATGGTATCGTTTAGAACAATTTGAAGCGGTTGCTTATGCCGTTTGCAGTTACTTAGGCTAAATGCTACAAGAATTAGTAGAAATAGATGCTTCATGATGTTTGATTTTTATTTTAAAAATAACTAAAAAAAATGACATATTAACAAAAATGAATGTTTTTTTGTTGTTTTCATAATTGAAATAACACATATTAATTAGTTTCTTATTTTATTCAAAGTGAAATAAAATAAAAATAAAAGAGGGGATAGTTAGGTAAAAGTCATAATGTTTTTGGGAATCTATAATTTTCTATTTGTAAAAAAACTTATGAAAAAGAGGTGCAAATTGGTAAAAGTTTAAATAGGGGTTTTTTATCAATGAGATTGAATTAGTTTTACACTTTAAATTTAAAGAATGAAAAAAAACACCTTTTTAACGCTAGGTTTGTTACTTACTGCAACAACCTTTGCACAAAATACTGAAGACAGTTTAAGAAAGCCATCTGCTGATATTTCAGAGATTGTTATTTATGAGACGCGTTTGCAGTTGTCGAGTTCTTTGAAAAATAGAAACTTGCAAATTGTTGATAAAGAGCAGATCAAGAAGTTACCTGTTCGTTCAGTTAATGAGTTATTAACTTATGTATCTGGGGTAGATTTACGCCAACGTGGGCCATTTGGTACTCAAGCTGACTTGAGTATTGATGGAGGAAGCTTTGAGCAAAATTTAGTACTTCTAAATGGACAGAAAATATCTGATCCACAAACAGGTCATAACAGTCTGAATATCCCGGTGCCTCTGGAAGCAATTGAGCGAATTGAGATCGTACGCGGTCCTTCAGCTCGTTTATATGGAGTAAATAGTTTAACTGGAGTTGTAAATATTGTAACTACTAATCCAAAGAACGATGGTGTTTTCGCGCATGTATATGCAGGAACAAGTTTCAAGAAAGATGAAGAAGAAACAGGACATAACGAAGTTTTTAATGGTCGTGGTGTTCAATTAGGAGGATCTTTAGTTAGAGAAAAACACAATCACATGTTGTTTGGTAGTCACGAATCTGGAAATGGTTACCGTTACAATACCGCTTTTCATAATAATAAGATTTTTTATCAAGGTAACATTAATCCGAATGATCAAAACTCTTTAATGGTTTTAGGAGGTTTGGCGCGCAATTCTTTTGGAGCTAATGGGTTTTATGCTTCGCCTGGAGATAAAGAATCTAAGGAGGTTGTAAATACATATTTAGTATCATTGAGTTCGAAACACTTGTTAACAGATCGATTAACATTGGCACCAAGTGTCGCGTATCGTTACAACTATGATGATTACCGCTATTTTAGACACAAATTAGATGTAGCAAGAAGCCAACATTATTCTCATACATTAACTTCTAATTTGAAAGGAGAGTATGAAGCCGATTTTGGAACAATTGCTTTAGGAGCTGAAATGCGTTATGAAGAGATTAATTCATCTAATATAGGAGATCGCAGTCGTAGTAATTATGGTATGTATGCAGAGTTTCGCCGTACTCTATTTGATCGTTTAGATATGAATGTTGGTGCTTATTTAAATTATAATTCTTTTTACGGATGGCAAGTTTTTCCTGGGGTAGATGCTAGTTATGCATTTAACTCAAATTGGAAAGCTGTTTTAAGTGCAGGAACAAGTCAGCGTATTCCATCTTTTACTGATTTATATTTGGATCAGCGTCCTGGAAATATTGGAAACCCGAATTTAGATCCTGAACAAGCATACCAAGTTGAACTAGGTGGGAAATATGTTTCGGATCGTTTCTCTGCGGATGCTTTTGTATTTTATCGAGATATCAGTGATTTTATTGACTGGGTTCGTGATACGAATCAAACGCCTTGGCAACCTGAAAATGCATCAAGTAACAAAACTACCGGATTTAATTCGTCAGTACGTTATACTTTGGGGGCTTCAGAGTCTTTATGGACTTTGGGACTTTCCTATACATATCTTTCTCCTGAAGTTGCAGGTGGACAGTCTAAGTTATTTTCTAAATATGCTATTGAAAGTTTTAAACATCAGTTTGTAGGATCTTTGCATTATGCTTATGATAACTTCTCAGCAATGGTTGCTAATCGTTACAACCAACGTTTGTCGTATAAAAGTTATTGGTTGACAGATATTAGAATGGGATATACACATAAAGAAATGACGTATTATTTTGATGCACAAAATATCTTTGATTCTAATTATATAGAAGCAGGAGCAGTGCCAATGCCAGGTAGATGGTTTACGTTAGGAGTGAAGTTTAATACCTTGTAACGGTATATTTTGAGGGCTTTTTTGAAGTGCTTCAAATAGAAAAATAAAAAAGGCATCTTTTAAAGATGCCTTTTTTATTCGCTAACGCGTTGCCCACGTTTATTGATAAAAAATGAATGAAAGTCTATCTCTACTTGTGCTTCTCCATTTTCAAAGTTGCTTGCATAATCAAACTGAATAGGAATAACTACTTTGCCGTGATAATTGATATAACCAAAATAATTATCCAAACTAACTAAAGCTAGTCCTTCAGAAAAATCTCCAACAAAGTCATATTTAGCAGGAATCACTTTTTCACCTTTATTGGTGAAAAATCCCCATTTATCACTTTCAGAGAAAGCTATCATCCCTTCGTTACTTGTTTGTAGTTCTTGATAAATGTATGGGATAATCAAAATGCCTTTGTCGTTAAAAGCTCCCTGAAAGTCATCAACACTTACAATAGAAACGCCTTCACTGAAAGACTCGATTTGATGAAATAAAGGTTCAACAACAATATGGTTCTCTTGGTTTTTAATCCCAAATAGACCCGCCTCTACATCTTGAAACCAATGCCATTTATTTTTAAAACGAAATTCAATATCTCGTTCCAAATCAATAAAAAGTGTATCCTGTACTTGAGGACTGTAAAATCCCGCTGTTTCTTTTGGTTCAAAAAGTGCTAAATCTGCAGCATATGATGGTGAAATCCATGTGATTAATGCAAGAGATAGAAGGTGTTTTAGGGTCATTTTTCGTATTAGAATTATCGAGTAAATGTAACCTTTAATTCGAGTAAATATATTTATTTTTTATAAAAACTTGTTGCGCCTCCTTGTGCTTTAGGAAGTACAGTAATATCCGCTATTTGTACATGTTCTGGTTGCTCTAAAGCATAGTGAATAGCTGCTGCAATATCATCAGCTACTAAAGGTTCGTAGCCTTTATATACAGAAGCAGCTTTAGTTTCATCACCTTTGAAGCGTACTTTAGAAAATTCCGTTTCTACAGCTCCAGGTGCAATATTGGTAACTTTAACTCCCTCAGGAAGCAAGTCTAAACGCATTCCTTTACTCAACGCTTCAACTGCAGCCTTAGAAGCGCAGTAAACAGTTCCGTTTTGATACGTTTCTTTACCTGCAATAGAAGATAAATTAATTATATGGGTATTGTTCTGTTTTAAAAGATAAGGTAAAACTGCTTTTGATACGTAAATCAAGCCTTTAATGTTGAGGTCAATCATATTTTCAAGATCGTCTAAATCTGCATCTTGAAAAGTGGCTAATCCGTGTGCATTACCCGCATTGTTGATTAGGATCTGAATTTGTTTCCAACTTTCAGGTAATTGATTAATGGCATCAAAAACAGCAGTTTTTTCGCGAACATCAAAGTTAAGAGTTGTTACCTCGGTTAAAGCTTTTAGTTCTAAAGCTAGGGTTTCTAGTTGCTCAGTACGACGGCCACATAAAATTAGGCGATAGTTTGGTGCTAATAATCTCGCTGTTGCTGCTCCTATTCCAGAAGTTGCTCCAGTTATTAATGCTGTTCTTTTCATTTATTTTATAGTATGGTTTGTTTTAATCCTTGTAATACACATAACCAAAGGTAGTTGAAAAAAGATTTTTCTTTTACTCGTTCTACTTTTTTTATTTGTACTTCTTTCGTTTTTCCTTTTGAGTCGTCTCTTACAATCCAATTCCCAATTTTGGTTAAGATCCGTCTTTTGGCTTGTCCGTCTTTTCTATAAAGAGTTACTTTTAAATCTTTGTGATTCAAGGCAAAACTTCCAACGGCGTAATCGTCATTACCATGAAAGTCAAATGCTAAATCTTCAAGTGTTCCTGTTGTAGCGGCTTTTACATAAGGTTGTAAAAACGGATCCATAGCTTCTGCAGGGAAGTTTTTAATAGTCCCTTTAATATTAAAACGTTCTCGTGTGTCTAGAATATTAAAAGACCAATCTACGTGTAGTGGAGCGGCATTCATAAACGTAGCATCTACTACAATACGTGTTGTTGGTAATGATTTTACTTTGTAGCCACTAGCAATATTGTTGATTTGAGCATTAAAGTTGGTAAAGCTTAGTTTTCCTGGTGCAAGTGCCTTTTCGTCCTCTTCCTCATATGCCAATGTGGAATTGTTTATCTTAATAGTAGAGACTGTGAGTCCAAAGGGAATATTTCTAAGTTTTTTGCTAAACAGATCTTTAATACTCATATTGAATTTCGGGGCCTTATTCCTGTAGATGTTAGCGTTAATTTGTTGTAAATTGACTTCTTTTACTTTTAAAAAGAATATCTCTTGAGCATCAAACCCCCAATTGAATTGATTAAGAGAGATGTTTTTGGTTTTTATTGCGAAGATATCATCGGCTAGAGCCAACATACTTACGTGTTTTTTTCGAGAGTATTTAGATGCTAATTCAAAGTTTTTTAACGTTAGATGATCATTGTTAATTTGCAATCCATCTGCGTGTAGATCATAGAACTTATTCGTGTTATATCGTATTTTCTCTGTATTAAAAGCTACATTTTTATAAGTAAAAGGAACCTTCTGCAATACTGTTTTATCATCTACTTGAACTTCTTTTAGGGTCAGACTGAAATTATTTACTTCTAGGGTGTTTTCTGGTTTCTGAGATTCTTTTAAAGCATATTGTGCATTTACTATTTTTACAGAATCTATTTGAATAAGGTCGTTAAGTTCAGTTGGATCACTTTGTTTTTTTGCAGCTTTCTTTTTGGGTGTATGATTAAAAAAAGGATTTTTTAAAGCTACTTCTTGAATGTGTAATCGTTGATGTACTTTATTGGATATTTTTTTTATTCCTATATTAACATTGTCAACTTGAAGGATGTTTAATGCTGATAAATAGGATTTATCAATACTAATAGTGTCTATGTCTAGACGAAAAGGAATTAGCGGTTGAATTACTTTTTCGGCTTGCTTCTTAGCTTCTTGAAAAACGGTGTGTTCCTTTTGATCTAGAATTTTGAAATTGATTGAATCTATAGCAATATGGTGGATTTTTAAATAAAAAGCATCATTGTTGTCGTAGCCCCAATCGGTGTCGGTTAAGCGAAGTTTAGGAATTGTTACATCCAATTGCGTGTTGGCAGTAGTTGCAGTGTTTTTGAATGCCTTACTCGATAATTCTGGAATGACTTTTACATCTTCTACATCCAGATAATTTGGTGTTACTTGAATTTTTCCAATTGTAATATGCTGGTATTCATTCATTCTGCTGAAGAGAGAATCGCAAGATACCGTGAACTTTTTATAAGTAAAAGGAATTGCTTTTTCAATGGTTTGCGAACCGAAAAATACACCAGATACCGATGTGTTAAAGTTGTATACTTCTTGTAAACGATTTCCTTTTGGATCAAAAATAGTTACGTGACCGTTCTTAATTTTAATCTTATCAATATCAATGCTATTGCCTAATTTAGAATGATTACTTTGGCGCTTTTTATCAACAGCTTTTAAAACTTCAATATCAGGATTTACTAAAGCAATCTCTCCGGCTTTTAGGTTTTTATTGATTAAGAGTTCTAAAAAACTGAGACCTTGTAATTCTATTTCTTGGATGTTTCCTTTAAAGCGTACTCTACTTAAGGTGTCTTGCGTGTTTCTGGGTGTAATTTGAACATTGTTTACTTTTAAACTGTTGAAGAAAAAAGAAAAACTAATCTTATCATATGAAATGGAGTATGGGGTATCGTTTTTTTCTTCGATAATTTTGGGTAAGCGATGATTGATAAATCGGTTAAGTCCCCATTTTCCAAGTATTATGAGTCCTATGACTAGGAAACTAATCAGTAGATATTTTTTAATTTTCGAATTTTCTCTCATACAAATTTATCTTGTAAGTCGAATAAAGGTACGGATATTCTTTGGAAATCTGCTTACGTATGGAGTGTGCTTATTTCAAAAGAAGTTGATGCTTTTTTAGTAATCCTTCTAAACCATTTTTAGAAAATATAGCTCGTTTAAGTTTGGTCTTGTCGGGATCAATAGTGTAATTGTAACTTGTGTAAAAGTCAGCTTTTTCTGCGTTCGCACCTGTAAAAACTGCTTGATGTAAGTTGCAGTTATCAAATAAAGCAGCTTGTAAATCGGTTTTCATAAAATCAACTCCAATTAAGCTACAGTTTGAAAAAAGCATCTTCTGTAATTTTAAACCGTAAAACTGACCAAAGTCTAGACAGCAATCTGTCAGGCTAAAGTCACAGATGTCTTGGTTGATCATCGCAAAGTTAACGCTTGTGAAATCGCAACCTGTAAATGTAACACCTCGCAACCCTACGTAATTTATTTTTGCCTCTTTGAAGTTACAATTTGTAAAAACACAATCGATGAATAAGACGCCGAGATATTCACAACTGCTAAGATCACAATTCGTAAATGTGCAATTTTCAAATTCTGTAAATTGTATTTCGTGAGGAGTAAATTGATGGTTGCTATAGTTTTGGTCGTAAAGGAAATCAGCTATCATAATTGGAGGTATAAAGAGGAAAAAAAAACCGACTTAAAGGTCGGTTAATATAAATTATTCAATAAGGTGTGGTACAAATCGACTTTTATCTGTTGTTATCAGTTGGTTGCTTTCTCTAAAGGTGATGCCGCAAGGTTCTTGGCCAATTATCCAACTGCCAATAATAGAATAGCCTGTTTCTGAGTGGAGTAATGGAGCCAGTTCTTGGCAAATATAGCCTTCCTCACCATAATCGCCTGCTGTAGCTTCTACAATTTTATTGTTTTTGTAAAGTGTAACATTGGCACCTTCTCTTGAAAGTAATGGCTTTTTAACGTAATTGGTCATTCCTTTTGGTTCATCGAAATAGGTTTCAAGTAATAAAGGGTGATTAGGAAATAGTTCCCATAAAATCGCCAATAATGCTTTATTAGATAGTATCATTTTCCAAGAAGGTTCAATCCATTGTGCAGCAGCAATATCGTTCGGAATATGTAAAGCAAAAGATTCATATATGATCCATTCCCAAGGATAAAGTTTGAAGATATCAGTGATGATTTCTTCTTCTAAATCCACAAAGGTTTCTCCATTCCAGCCAATGTCATCTATGTAGATTAGTTTGGTTTCTATTCCAGCCTGAAGCGCACAATCTCTAAGGTATTCTATATTTGTAAGATCCTCTAAGGTATTGCGCATACAGCTAAAATGTAAGGTATTTCCTTTTAGATGAGGTTTTAAATCAGTCCAAGTTTGTATCAGTTGGTCGTGAACGGAATTGAATTGATCGTATTTTTCTCCAAAATAATGCTGCATCCAATGCCATTGTATTACACCTGTCTCAAATAGAGAAGTAGGAGTATCTGCATTGAATTCTAGTACCTTTAGTTGTTTTATATCTTGATTATATGCAAAGTCGAAACGACCATAAATACTAGGAGTATCTTCTTCCCAACTTTTTTCGATATGCTCGTGAATGAATAGAGGAATTTGGAACAGCTCGTATTTTTTATGGGTAATTACATAATCGACTGCTTTCAGACATAGATCCCACATTTCTGCAGTAGCTGCGTGAACATTATCTGCAAATGTATCCGATATGGAGTAGTAGTAATCCTCAATCCAATATGGGGTGTTTTCATCAGTGTGATAGCCAAATCCCAAGCTCTCTAAACGATCTTGCCAATTTGTGTCTGCTGTAATTTTTTTTACTTTCATAGTTAAGAAGCTGCAGATGTGTTTTTAGCAGATGATCCAAAGCCGCCTCGGGTTGTTTGAGTTTTTACTGCTTGAGCCTTTGCTTTGTTGGTTCCTACGTTTGATTTTGGTGCAAGTCCATTACTTGTATAGCCCATTCCTGCTCCCATAAGTGGGCGAAAAGCCATATACCATAAAAGAGCACTTCCCATTCCCATACCGCCACTTCTTGAACTTTGATATTGTTCTGTAACTTCTGTATATGGAGCGCTACTGTCTGCACGCATAAACACACGTTGTTTTTCTTCTTCTTTCTCTTGGGGTCTTGCACAGGAAGCCAATACTGAGGTAATCAGTACTAACGAAACTAATTTACTACTTCTTCTTTTCATCATTATTCTACCGTTACGTAAATAGGGACTTTTTCTAATTTTACTGACTCTCCAGGCACCTTTGGATTCTCAATTGTATTTGCTGTTTTTAAGGTGTCTATTTTAGCTAAAATTAATTCATTGTTAGCCCAAATACGTTGTTTTACCAAATGGTAAACACTATCGCCAACAACTTCAGTCGTTAAGGTAACCTCTCTTGCTGTTTTTTTATCTAAACTTTCAAGTTTATTTGTATTTGTGTCCGTGCAGGATACAAAGAATAGGCCTAGTAATGCCGCGTAAGTGATTTTTTTCATGCTTGTCATTGTAGTGAATACCGCTAGGAGTATATTCAACAAAGTTTGTAAATTAATTTTAGCTGTGCAATTAAATTATGCTTATAGCGGGATATGCCGTTGCGATAACACTATATTTAATACTTTTACTTTTTCAAAGAGCACTTATGCACGAAATAGCCGTTTTAAAAATAGGGGAGTTAAATCAGAATAGCTTTCGAAATGATTTTTACATCAGTACAATTACAGAGCATCTTAAGTATAATCATACACGTATCGAAAAACCGCATAAGCATAACTTCTATGCAACGATGTTGTTTACTAAAGGTTCGGGTATCCATGAGATCGATTTTAATAGTTACGAAGTACGTCCTGGAAGTATTTTTTTACTCGCACCTGGGCAAACGCATAGTTGGGTATTATCTGAGGATGTAGAAGGATATATCTTTTTTCATACACAAGCTTTTCTTGATTTGTTTTATGTACGCGAAGTTTTACGTGAATACCCCATTTTTCGTAGGGCTTACTACAATAATGGATTTCTTTTAGAAGGATCTTTTTTGGAGGAAGTCTCGCTATTGTTTCGTCGAATATTAAAGGAGCATAGTGAGCAGCAATGGAAACAAGATTTGTTGTTGAGTAGTTTAATTACGCAATTGCATATTGAGTTAAATCGGTTTGTATTAGCGCTCAATATCGACTCTCCCTTGCATAATGGGCAATATAACTTGTTGTTTCAGGCATTTGAAGATTTGTTAGAACATCATTTCAAGGAAGAAAAGTCAGCAACATTTTATGCGGAACAATTGCATATTACTCCTAAGCATCTCAATCGTATTTGTCAGGCTTTGGTAGAAACTACAACATCTTCGTTAATTGCGGATCGGGTAGTACTTGAAGCGAAACGATTATTGATATATACCGGCAAAAGTGTTGCTGAAATAGCATTGTTTTTAGGGTATGATGATTATTCGTATTTCTCTAAATTGTTTAAGAAGAAAGTAGGTGAAACACCCAAGCAGTTTGTAAAACGTTATGAATAAAAAAAACTCATTTGAATTTCAAATGAGTTTTTGTCTTTTGCAGCACGGGTGGAGGGATTCGAACCCCCATCAACGGTTTTGGAGACCGCTATTCTACCCTTGAACTACACCCGTT
>JASLDM010000004.1 GCA_030151565.1 Flavobacterium sp.
CCTGCTTGTTCAATGCTTTTGGTTAGGAAGTTGGCATTTACACCTGATACTGCAGCCGTGTACATAATGTCTTCAAAGCTAGAGTCTACCAGCATTTCTTTGTATGCAGCAGATGCTTGTGCTTCTTTGGTAGCGATAAAGCGGGTTCCCATATAAGCAAAATCAGCACCTAGTGTTAGCGCTGCAGCTACATCTTTTCCAGTATTGATTGCGCCAGCAAGTAGGATAGGACCTTTAAACACCGTGCGGATGTCTTCTAGTAAGGCAAACGGGTTTGCAGTACCAGCGTGTCCGCCAGCGCCACCTGCAACTGCAATGATACCATCAACGCCTGCTTCAGCAGCCTTTTCTGCGTGACGTTTTTTAACCACATCGTGAAAAACCAAACCACCGTAGCTGTGCACCGTATCTACAAGTTGCTTTACAGCTCCTAAAGAGGTGATGATTAACGGCACTTTATATTTTACACAAAGTTCTAAATCAGGTAGTACTCTTGGGTTTGTTTTGTTTACAATCAAATTCACTCCAAAAGGAGCCGCTTTCTTACCGGTTTCTTTTTCGTAAGCAGCCAAAGCCGTTGTGATTTCAATCAGCATATTTTCAAAATCCTCTGATTTACGTCCGTTCAAAGACGGGAAAGTACCACACACACCGTTTTTACAAGCTTCTATAACCAATTCGGTTCCTGAAACTAAAAACATAGGAGCGGTGATGATTGGTATATCGAGATTTTTCTTTAGATCTTCTACTGTCATTTTGTACATCTTTTATATGCAATATAAAGATTTTTTTGCGAACCAGAATGAAACGGAGGGTATTTTATTCAGGATGAGTCGCTAGGATAATGTGTTTTTAAGGTTCTTTTAATATTGAATAGAAAGGTGAGGTAGGGTGTTGTAATATCTTGATGTTTAGAATTATGACTTTTGTTTTTATTGAGTAATTAGTTAGGGGTATTTTGAAGTACGGTAAAATAATTTAACAAGACTGCCTTGTCTAAAGGAAACAAAAAACGCCTTAGTAGTTTTCTACTAAGGCGTTTGATTATCATTTCTAAAACGAATTATTCCATAGTGTGGAATACGTTTTGAACGTCGTCATCTTCTTCAATTTTTTCCAATAGTTTTTCTACATCAGCCATTTCAGCTTCAGAAAGTTCTTTGGTAACTTGTGGAATACGGTCAAATCCTGAAGATAAGATTTCGATACCACGGTGTTCCAATTCTTTTTGGATAGCACCAAAACTTCCAAACGGAGCATAGATCATAATACCATCTTCGTCTTCAAAAATTTCATCAATACCGAAGTCAATTAACTCCAATTCAAATTCTTCAAGATCGATACTGTCGTTTGCTGGAATTCTAAAGTTACAAGTATGGTCAAACATAAATTCAACTGAACCTTGTGTTCCTAAAGTACCGTTACACTTGTTAAAATAACTTCTGATATTTGCTACCGTACGGTTGTTGTTATCTGTAGCTGTTTCAATCAAAATAGCAATTCCGTGAGGCGCATATCCTTCAAAAAGTACTTCTTTATAGTTTTCAGTATCTTTATCCGACGCTCTTTTGATTGCTCTTTCAACGTTGTCTTTAGGCATATTTGCTGCCTTAGCATTTTGGATTACAGCACGAAGACGGGCGTTACTTTCCGGATTTGGTCCTCCTTCTTTAACTGCCATTACGATATCCTTTCCAAGTCTAGTAAACGTTTTAGCCATAGCAGACCAACGCTTCATTTTACGTCCTTTTCTAAATTCAAACGCTCTTCCCATAATATATGCTTATTTTATACAGATGCAAAAATACATCTAAATTCAATTTTATCATAAAAAAAATGGAGGTAGTTTAGGCCTCCATTTTAGTTTGTCTTATTTTTTGTAAAATGGGGTTTTTACCACTTTAGCAGCTACGTCGTTTTTACGGATGCGAATAGCAATCTCCGTTCCTTCTTGTGCAAATGAAACAGGCACGATTCCCATACCAATTCCTTTTCCTAATGAAGGCGACATCGTACCTGAAGTAACTTTACCAATTACATTTCCTTCTGTATCTACAATCTCATAGTCGTGACGTGGAATTCCTTTTCCAAGTACTTCAAAACCAATTAAGCGATTTTTTAAACCAGCTTCTTTTTCCGCTTTTAAGTTTTTAGAGTTCACAAAATCTTTCGTGAATTTAGTAACCCATCCCAAACCAGCTTCTAACGGCGATGTTTCGTCAGTAATTTCGTTACCGTATAAGCAGTAACCCATTTCCAAACGTAACGTATCACGTGCAGCTAATCCAATTGGTTTGATGTCCCAAGCCGCTCCAGCTTCAAAAACTTTATTCCAAACAGCTTCAATATCTTCATTTTTTACATAAAGTTCAAAACCTCCAGAACCTGTATATCCTGTTGCAGAAACAATTACGTCTGCTACACCAGCAAAAGTAGTTGTTACAAAGTTGTAAAACTTAATGTCTGCCAAGTTCACAGCTGTCAAACTCTGCATTGCCTCAATAGCTTTAGGCCCTTGAATTGCCAAGATAGAGTAGTTGTCAGACAAGTCTTCAAATACAGCATCTACATCATTGTGACCGCTAATCCAGTTCCAATCCTTTTCGATATTGGAAGCATTAACCACCATTAAATACTCCTGATCATTTACTTTGTAAGTAATAATATCATCTACCACACCACCTTTTTCATTCGGGAAGTAGCAGTATTGTGCTTTTCCGTCCGTTAAAGTAGAGGCATCATTAGACGAAACTTTTTGTACCAATTTCAAAGCATTAGGACCTGAAATTTTGAATAATCCCATATGAGATACATCAAAAACCCCTACGCCTTGACGTACTGTTTCGTGCTCTGCATTAACGCCTTCGTATTGAACCGGCATAGAAAAACCTGCAAAAGGAACCATCTTAGCTCCTAATCCTTCGTGTATGTGATTTAAAGTAACTTGTTTCATTGTGTTGTGATCTATTAATTGAGGCGCTAAAATAAGGTTTTTTTAATTCAAACAAAAGTCTTTCGTTAAGAGTTCCGCTTAATGGAATTTAAAAACAGCAGTATAAGGGCATTCCCCTGCGGGTCGGGCTTTTCGCGATACCTTTTAAAGGCTCTTATTCAGCCTTTAAAAGGATGCTGCTGCAATCTCTAATGCAGTTGCGGTAATCGAGAAGCTTGTTGGTGTTCAAGTTTAAAACAGCAATAAAGACCAAGGCAAAAGCTTGTAGAAAAGCGCCAAAAACCATTACATTTGACGCATTCAAGCAAGTCAAGCAGTGCACTTACTTGTTTAAAGCCCGAATCCCGAATTAAAAACGTAGTCTATGCCTATTTATATCTCTTTGCTCCGCGGCATCAATGTCGGGGCTAAAAACCGCATCAAGATGCCGGAACTAAAGCAATTGTATGAAGAATTGGGGTTGAGTTCCGTAGTGCCGTATATTCAAAGTGGTACTGTAGTTTTTGAATCTCTTTCGGTGGATCCAGTCGCCTTAATCAGGCAATTGCAAGAGGGGATAGCAACTCGTTTTGGCTTTCAAGTGCCGGTCTTAATCTTTGACCTTGACGCTTGGGAAAAGCTAATCAGCCAGCATCCGTTTTTGAAATGTCCCGATTGTGATCCCGCCTTTTTTCATTTAACCTTTTTAGATCAGTTGCCGAAAGAGGGCATACCTGCTAAAATCGAAAGTAAAATACAAGTAGGGGAGCGTTTGAATCTAGACAACCGCGTGGTGTATTTGTATTGTCCATTAGGATATGGGAATACCAAACTCACGACCAATTTAATTGAAAAGCAGTTGGGGGTTTTAGCCACCACACGCAATTGGAAAACGGTATTGGCCGTTTTAGACCTTGCCAAAAGTTTACGCAAATAAAAAGTCCCTACTCGGAGGGACTTTTATAAGGGTGTTTTTTTAGTTGAGCTTTACTTTTTTTAAGCGTAAAGAATTCGCAATCACCGAAACCGAACTAAAGCTCATAGCTGCAGCGGCAATCATAGGCGATAGTACCAATCCGAATACTGGAAATAAAATTCCTGCGGCAATTGGAATCCCAATACTGTTGTAAACAAAGGCAAAAAACAAGTTCTGCTTGATGTTGCGCATCACCGCGTGACTCAGTTGAATCACTTTTGGAATACCGGCCAAATCTCCTTTTAGCAACGTGATCTCCGCACTTTCAATAGCTACATCTGTTCCCGTTCCCATAGCAATACCCAAGTTGGCTTGTGCCAATGCTGGAGCATCGTTGATCCCATCGCCAGCCATCGCTACTTGTTTTCCTTGTTCTTGGAGTTTCTTTATCTCGTTTAGTTTATCTGCTGGTAGGGCTTCTGCTACAAAGTGTTTGATGCCCAAAGCCGTTGCTACTGCTTGTGCGGTAAGCGGATTATCGCCTGTAAGCATCACCACATCAATTCCGTTGTCCATCAATTCGCGAACCGCTCGTTTGCTGCTCTCTTTTATCTTGTCAAACAATACGGCATAGCCTATCACTTGGTTCTTCTCCGCAATATACGACACTGTTTTTCCTTGTTCTTGTTCCAAGGCAACTTGTGCGCGAAGTGAAGCACTTAAAGGAGCTTGTAGTTCCTCCATCAAAGCACTATTCCCTAGCGATACTCTTTTTTTAGCGACCAGTCCTTGTATTCCTTTTCCCGTTTTATTGACAAACATTTTTACGGGGATCAAAGCGATGTTTTCTTCTTTTGATTTATTCACAAAAGACTGTGCTAAAGGATGTTCGCTGTGTTGATTTAAAGAAGCAGTGTAAAGGAGTAGGTCTGCTTCTGTATAGTTGCTATCTACCGATACCAGCTTTTCTATAGACGGTTTTCCCTCTGTAAGCGTACCGGTTTTGTCTGTAATCAAGACATCTATCTTATTGGCTATTTCTAGTGCCTCAGCGTTTTTTATCAAGATTCCGTTTTGAGCTCCCTTGCCAATTCCCACCATTATCGACATAGGTGTAGCAAGCCCTAAAGCACACGGACACGCAATAATCAGTACAGCAAGGGCATTGACAAAGGCGTACACCATTTTAGGATCTGGCCCCCAAAAGCGCCAGATAAAAAAGGTAATTACCGCAATCAAAACCACGGTTGGTACAAAGTATTTTGCCACGCGATCGGCTAACTTTTGAATCGGAGCTCGGGAACGACTAGCGCTATTTACCATATCTATAATCTGTGCCAAGAGCGTTTCATCACCTACTTTTTCGGCAAGCATTACAAAAGATTGGTTGCCGTTTAGCGTTCCAGAAACTACCGCGTCTCCTTTTTGTTTGGTTACTGGTATGGGCTCTCCTGTAATCATCGACTCATCAATGCTACTACTGCCTTCCACCAAGGTACCGTCAACGGGTATTTTTTCTCCTGGCTTTACACGCAAGCGGTTTCCTTTCTCAATACGGTCAATGGCAATACGCGTATCGCCTTCTGCTGTAATTAAGGTTGCCTCAGTGGGCGCTAATTTCAAGAGTTCTTTAATAGCCGAATTGGTTTTGCTGTGTGCTTTGGCTTCCATTACTTGGCCTACCAAAACCAAGGTGAGGATAACCGCCACAGATTCAAAATAGAGGTGAATGCCGTGAGGCCCCTTAAAGTCTTCTGGAAATAGGTCTGGAAAGAAAAGGGCTACAAGGCTAAACACAAAACCGGCAGAGGCACCGAGTCCAATCAAGCTAAACATATTCAGGTTCCACGTTTTAAAAGACGTCCACGCACGTTCAAAAAACATCCACGTTACGTAAATCACAGGCAAGCACAACAGAAACTGTGCGTAATTGCCCACTTGGTGGGGAATTAGTTTTCCAATCGGATTGCCTGGAATCATTTCTCCCATAGATAAGATAAAGATCGGAACCGTAAAGAGCAACGCAATTCTAAGTTTGCGCAAGAGGTCTTTGTAGGTAGTGTCCTCAGGAATCAATGATATTGTTTTAGGTACCAGTTCCATACCGCAAATAGGGCAAGCACCGGGCTCGTCATAGGTTTTATCCCCTTCACATAGCATCGAACAGTAATACACCGTTTGGTGTGTTTTGGCAGGGGGAATTTGCTCTAAATTCATTCCACAAACCGGACAGCCCACATTGCTGTCGTATACTTTATCGCCTTCACACAGCATCGGACAGAAGTATTTACCTGCTTTGTCTGCCATTCCTGTAGGTACTTCTGTTTGATACAGATCTTCTGGGTCTATGGCAATCGGGTCTAAAAGTGTTTGACTCCCATCGGCTTGGGTTACTATTTCTTGAAGAATGTAGTTTCCTTTTTTCAATAAGGCTTTTTGCAAGTCGGTAGTAGATACATCGCGGGCAAGCGTCAAATCGGCTTGTTCTTGTTCTAGGGATACGCTTGCTTGTACATCGGGTATTTCATTAAGCGTTTGCGCTACTTTGGTTCTGCAACCATCGCAACTCATACCGCTTACTTTATATTGTTTTTTCATACGAAAAGGATTCAAATATTAGTAGTTCAAATTTCGGCATTTCTTTTTAGTCGGGTGTTATATAATTCTACAAAAGTGTTGTAAGATTTGAGCACTTGTGTTTTTGGGTATTTCAATCGGTATTGGTGTATCTTTGCATCAAAAAAAGGAATGAATCGATTGTATCGCTGTGGTTTTTGGATGTTGAGTAGTATGGGATTGTGGTCGTGTGGAGGCTTTTATGGGCAACGCACTACGGAGTCTTCAGCCTCAACTTTAGAACACGTTCAAAAAACCGATACGACTTACTATCCCAACGGAGCCATCAAAAGTATCGCTAAGTATACCCAAGACCGTGCAAATAGAGCAGAAATCGGATATACCGAAGACGGACTGTTGTGGTATTCCAGTAGCTATAAAGACAACCTACGTGATGGTAAAACCACGCAGTACGATACGTATGGTTTGTTGGAGTATATCGGCACGTTTAAAGCAGGTAAACGTCACGGGTGGATGCGTCATTATAATGAAAACGGACTGCCCGAGGTGGATATTTTGTATGAGGCCGACATACCGCTTCAGATGATCCCCGTAAAGGAAGAATGATCCCATAAAAAAAGTCGATTTGAATATCCAAATCGACTTTTATATTTTTAAGCGGTTTGTTACGCTTGATAAGGTCTGTTTTTAGCAGTAAGTAAAAAGTAAACCCCAGCAAGTATAAACGGAATACTCAACCATTGTCCGG
>JASLDM010000017.1 GCA_030151565.1 Flavobacterium sp.
TTTTGATGCCATAAATGGTGTTATCAATGGAGAATTAGCTTCTGAATTGAAAGAGAAAATAGAGGGATTTAGAAGAGAACTTTAGTCTGGGAATAGAGTGTTAAAGTGCTAAAATGTGAAAGTGTAAAACAGCTAAATTGCTAAAATGTGAAACGGTAAAAATTTGAAGGAGGGAACTACTCATTAATAAATGTATTTTTAGTTGTACAAATTTTATATACGGATACAAAACTCATTACCTATAATTTTTCACTCTTTTCCTTTTTGAATGTACCAAAAAGAAACAAAAAGTACTTTATTCAGTGAACGAGGGAACTTGTGAATTAGTGAACTCGTCTGTACGTGTACTGTTAGTTGTGTCAATCTTATTCCTGAAACTACCTATTCCCTTGTTCACGATTATCGCTTTTACGCTTTCTTCAACTTTTAGACTCTCGTATTTATCCTTGACGTCGGGGTCAGTTTGTGGATATAAGACTATCTGTTTTTTTGAATGTAAAACAGCTAAATTGCTAAAATGTGAAACAGTTAAATTGTGAAGGCTCTTATTGCGCGTATTTTAGTTCTGAATCTAACCTGATCACTTTTAAAGCCAATTAACGTTCTTCATCCTACAAATAAAGCCTGTTTGCAGTTTCACCACCAATAAAAAGATATTCTTTGTTTCACAAACTAGATATACTATATTGGATGCTTTAATTAGAGGTATCAAGTAAATGAAAAATATATTTTTACTATTCGTACTACTGTCTCACTTTATGTACTCACAAGTAGTTGTTGTTGATTTGAATCAATTTTATAAAAGCGGTGCTATTTTTAAGGAGTTTCAAATTCGAGAAGACTCTTTATTTGTGATTAATCAATATTATGAAAACGGAATTTTAAAGGAGCGAAACCTGGTTGAAAGGGGTTTTAACTTTAACGAGGATGATGTTATTGCTATACATAAATATTTCTCGAATGGACAAATAGAACAAGAGATACATCGTTTAGATTCGTTAGATTATAAAATATATACTAAAAAACGCTATAATGGCAATGGTAATTTGCGAGAGAGTTATCAGCGAATATCACGTAATTATCAAAAAACGCAAGGTGCTGATACTGATTGGACTTATTTTAAAGCACTGAATTACACACAGAAATATTATTCGAATGGACAAATAGAACTTTATCTTTTAAAAAAAGATGACTTTACTAGGCCTGTTATAGAAAAACAATATTATAGAAACGGTTGTTTAAAATATTTTGATAATGGGGAAACACAAGAAGTTTTGCATTTTTACCCCAATGGTTCCTTGCAGAAAATATCTTCTGGGGCTATTCATTCGCCAACATTTGTTCAAGAGTGCTATGAAGATGGAGGTGTTATGAATGAGATGTATTTTGAAAAAGGTCAACAAATACAAAAGAGTTATTTTCCAAATGGACAAATTAGTTATTTAAATACAGGTACATTTATAGGTAAATATAGTGAAAATGGTAGCATTAAAGAATAGTTCATTTGCGCTTCCTCAAAGGAATAGATCCGCCAAGTCTTTTAACAGAATTGCTTTTGTGTTTTTTATATTTTCGTTTCATTTGACACATTTTATATCAGCCCAAGAATCTACATCTGATTCAAAAGTGATTTGTTCTAATGGATTAACCATCGCTCTAAAACAAGGGAAGTATGGTCTTTTAAATGAGCAAGGAAAAAACATTACGGCTTTTAAATATGATGCTATTGATTTTGATACAGAAGATGCATTAGGTCTCGTAAAAAAGAAGGATAAATATGGTCTGATGAATCGCTCTGGAAAGTTAATCACGAGTGTAATCTATGATGATATTGTGCTTTATAATCAAGGATCTTATGCAGTACTTGAGAGAAAGGAGCGTTTGGGTTTTGTGTCCAAAAAGGGAAAGGTAACTGCTATAAAATACGATGATATTGAGATAGATGAGAATATAGATTTTATCGTTGTTAGAAAAAAAGATCGCTACGGATTATTAGATAAAAATGGTAAAAAGCTAACGCCTTTAAAATATGAACATATCGAAATACTTGACTATTCATTACGTGAAACTGAGGAATTAGAAGAACAAATTCTGCGAGTTTTTAAGAATAAAAAGTATGGTTTGCTGAATCCAAAAGGAGTGGTTGTTGCTCCTTTAAAGTTTTATGAGATAAAAGATTATTTTGACTCGTATGGATTAGCAATCTGCATTTTAAATTTACAAAAAAAACTCCCTGAGCGGAACTCTTTCTTTGAATATAACGCTACTTTATGGGAAGTGGTAAATCAACATGGAAAAACAATATTGCCTTCAAGATTTGATTACATCGAATTGATTGATTCTCCTTATGATTTTACTTACTTCAAAGTTTCGAAATATCAAGATAAATACTATCACTATAATGAAAATCAAGGTGTTTTTTCACTTGATGGAAAAGAACTTGTTCCTCCAATTTTTGACACTATTGAAGTAAATGCAGAATATGAGGTTATTGAAGTAGAAAAAACTGGATTTAAAGGGATATATGATCTCGAGGGAAGAGTAATAGTACCTGTAAAATATGATGCTATTGAATACTTCGACAAACATTTATTTAAAGTGAATCGAAATGGTTTATACGGTTTTTTAGATGCGAATGGAACAGAGGTTATTCCCTTGGAATATATGGAAGATGAGATTAAAACCAAAGATCAAAAGTTTTTTATTTTGAATAAGAATATTGGAGATATTGAAGAAGTTTGGAAAGAAGTAAATTAGGGTACTTGTTAACTCGTCTGTATGTGTATTAATTAGCTATACAAATTTTATATACAGATACAAAACTCATTACTTTTCAGTCTTTTCCTTTTTGAATGTACCAAAAAGAAACAAAAAGTACTTTAATCAGTGAACGAGGGAACTTGTGAATTAGTGAACTCGTCTGTATGTGTGCTGTTTGTTGTGTCAATCTTATTCCTGAAACTACCTTATTCCCTTGTTAACTTGTTACCTTGTTCAGGATTATCGCTTTTACGCTTTCTTCAACTTTTAGACTCTCGTATTTATCCTTGACGTCGGGGTGAGTTTGTGGATATAAGACTATCTGTTTTTTTGAATGCTAAACGGTGAAAGTGCTAAAATGTGAAAATGTGAAACGGTAAAATTGTGAAGGGAGGAACTCGTCAATAAGTGTGTAATTAGTTGTACAAATTTTATATACGGATACTAAACTCATTATCTATAACTTTTCACTCTTTTCCTTTTTGAAAGTACCAAAAAGAAACAAAAAGTACTTCGACTCAGCTTAAATACGGTCTAAAATAGTTTTGTAAGCTAAACCAAAAGAACTCGCTGCGCTCAAACAGCTTTTGCTTTTACGCTTTCTGCAACTTTTAGACACTCGTATTTATTCTAGACGTCGGTTTGAAGTTGTGGTTATAAGTCTATCTGTTTTTTGAATGCAAAATTGCTAAACTGTAAAATTGTAAAGACTCTTATTGCGCGTATTTTTGTTTGTATGAACTTTATACCTCTAAACAAACCTCTTCGCATCTTTGCATTTTCGCATTTTCACCAATAACCTCTTCACTCTTCACTCAACAAACGTACTTTATTCACGAAACAAACATCATCACTTCATAACTACTTCACCTCTTAACAATCTCCGATCACTTATCACTTTTTTATCAATAAACGCACTTAATTCCTCTAAAAAAACCTCTTTGCATTTTCGCATTTTCACCAATAACCTCATCACTCTTCACTCTACAAACGTACTTTATTCACGAAACAAACATCATCACTTCATAACTACTTCACCTCTTAACAATTACTCACTACTCATTCCACAAACAAAACCACTTTACACTTCTTGAAACAAAATCAATCCTGTTTCTATTACATTTTTATTTGCTATAATATGAACTTCATGCCCTAACAAATCACTCGCTTTGGTGCTTAATTGCTCCAAATAGCTCTCATCGATATCGGTTCCAACGACTAGTAATTCGATTGCTCCTTCGGGACGGCCTTCGGCATAATTCCCAACTACTAATATTTGACTTACAGTCCCCATACGCTCCAACACCGTTTCGACAATTTCATCTAATCCTACATATTTACGTACAATATCCTGCAACGATCCAAACAAAGGATGCGCGATATTGGCTTTGTAACGCACCTTATTCTGAACTTGCTCTTTTTTTAAATAACCTGCTTCCGACAGATTATTTAACTCTTTACGAATGGCATTCGTCGATTCATTAAACTCCGTGGCCAAACCACGCAAGTGTCCCTGATTACCTGCATGTATGAAAAACTTGACAAGCAACTTTAATCGGGTTTTCGAGGTTATCAAAGAATCTAACATCTTATTTTTATGGCTTTATTATTGTTTTGTACAACAAAAGTACTCGTTTATTTTTATCAGCCAAAGTATTTTA
>JASLDM010000035.1 GCA_030151565.1 Flavobacterium sp.
ATTGATGAAAGTTTTTTGCATTTTAAAGGATTTGAGAATTTTGATCTAATCGAATACGGCAAGCGCATTCGTAAAGAAGTTGCACAAAACACGCTCATCCCTACTTGCATAGGGTTTGGACCTACTAAAGCCTTGAGTAAACTAGCCAATCGAATAGCTAAGAAATTCCCAGAATTGGAAGGTGTTTACGCCATAGATACAGAAGAAAAGCGTATCAAAGCCTTGCGATGGACAAATATTGAAGATGTTTGGGGTATAGGCAGGCAATTTGCAAAAAAACTAAAAGCAAAAGGCGTACTCAAAGCCATTGACTTTACGCAGCTCACTGATGCTTACGTTCAAAAAGAGTTTAGTGTGGTCGGTTTACGCTTAAAAAAAGAATTAGAAGGTATTTCAGCCATTCGATTAGAAGATGTAAAATCAAAGAAAAGCATAGCTACAACACGTTCTTTTGACAAAACCTATCAAGACAAATCTTATATTGAAGAACGGGTTGCTACATTTGCTGTCACTTGTGCCGAAAAACTTAGAAAGCAGCAGAGTACTTGTGAGCTTGTCACCGTTTTTATTCTTACAAATCGATTTCAAAAAGAAGATACTCCGTATTATCAGTCTATAAATGTGTCCATCCCTTTTCCTACCAATTCCAGTATTGAAATAGTGAAATATGCCAAAAAAGGATTAGACCTCCTTTTTAAAGAAGGCTACAGATATAAAAAAGCAGGAGTTATCGTTGGGGGTATTAGTCCTGAGTCGAAAAAGCAATTCAATCTCTTTGAAGATGAACCTGTAGTACACCGTCAATTGATGCAGGTTTTGGATACACTCAATGGAAAATACGGAACCAAAAAACTAAAACTAGGTTCACAAGATATAAGCAAAACCTGGAAAATGAAACAAGAACACCTCAGTCCAAATTATACGACAAGTTGGGATGATATACTCCATATAAAATGAAAAAACTACCTGAAAACAACCGCTTTGGATCAGAGTTAGAGCTCCTGAATATCGAAACAGAAAGCGATAAAAAGTATGTGGAAATCTATGGGGCTGTACCTGCAGGATTCCCCTCACCTGCCGAGGATTTTTTAGGAGATCGAATCAGTTTGGATGAACGCTATTTGTCTAAAGTAGAAAGCACCTTTGTCAACCGTGTAAAAGGTTTGTCAATGTATCCTGAGTATTTGGAGGATGATATCATTATCATTCGTTCCGATTATACCCCTATGGATGGAGACGATATTGTTGTGTCAATCAACGCTTCTGAATACACCCTCAAGCGATACCGCAAACAAAGCAATACTCTAGTAGCTATAAATCCAGATTATGCAAAAAGTGTTACCATTGAGGAAAATGACGAAGTAATCATTCTAGGAGTTGTAGATACCATAGTAAGAGAAAAAAAGAAAAGACGATAGGTGTTTGAGTCATCTGCCAGCTTTGTTAGGGCATCATTTTGTACTGCCTCACTACTTTACTCAATCTAAAAATAGATTCACTATATTTGTTTATAGGCAACGTTATCTTTGGCTATCAAACAGCAGCACTATTGACAAAAAATCTTATGAATATTAAAGACAGTATAGAAGTTTTTACGGAACCTTGCCCCCCTCAAGTTTTATTTGAAAAAGGATTCCTTTCTATAATGCTACTTGAAAAAGGGTTTGTAAAAGTCAATAATGGAATTAAAGAAGAGCAAGTAACTGTAGGTACAATGCTTATTCATACACCTGGAGCAGAGGAATTCTCCATAGAGGATGGTGCGGAATGCAGCGTTATCGGCATTCGATTTAAATTTGATGTATTGAAGAAAATAAAGATCATAGATGATGTTCAGCACAAGCTTTTTTATTTCGAAAATCAATATTTACCTATTTGGAGATTAACCACAGACGAGCAAAAATTACTAAAACAGTTACTCGATAATATTGCTTTTAGACTGCATACTTCTGATCAACATTTATTTGGTAAACAATTGTTTGAATTAGCTTTTTCAGAGTTTATTCTAGAGCTCGCAAACATAGGAAGTAAATTAAACAAAAACTCCTTATCTAACTATACTCGAGGAGAATATTTGACAATTCAATTCATAGCATTAGCTCGCCAACATTATAAAGTTGAAACAAAACTTGAGTTTTACGCAAGTAAATTATCAGTAACCACAAAGTACTTGTCAGAAACGGTCAAGCAAATTAATAATAAAACCGCAAAAGAAATTTTGTTAGAACTGCGCCTATCTAATGCTAAGTTTCTCCTCTCCAAAAGCGATTTAGACATTAAAGAAATAGCTTATCAATTAGGCTATGATTCGCTGTCAACCTTCTCTAGATATTTTAAAGAAAAAGAAGGCATTTCACCCAAAGAGTATAAAGACAGCCTTTAATCCTCATTTAAAACAACAATATCCGTAGTTTTTCTATTTATATTCTTAATGAACTCGCGTATTTTTGAGATATGCAATTTAAATATGTGTATATCATTCTTTTAGTGTGCCAATACTTAAAGATAGCACCGTTTAATTTTTCAAATTACAAGTAAAGAAACACTAGAGATTACTTTCTAAGTACCTTCTCATAGGTTTAAAATAAACGAATTCATTATGAAGAATATTACAAAAAATGAGCAAAGTGTCTTTGATCCAGCAACGCTAGGACCCATCACTTTATCCAATAGAGTTATTAAAGCAGCAACCAGTGAAGGGCGTAGTCCAGAAGGAAAAGTCACGCAATCCTTAATTGATTTTCACAGAGGATTTATTGAAGGAGGTGCTGCAATGACTACCTTGGCTTATTGTGCTATTTCTCCAGCAGGTTTTGCTGCACCAGGAGAAATCTTAATGATCCGTGACAACATACCTGGATTACAAAAATTCACTCAAGCGATGCATGATGCTGGCGGATTAGCTTCTGCACAATTAGGACATGCCGGACCAGTGGCACATAAAAATATTACAGGAGTTCAGCCAATTGCTCCCTCTCGATTTATGAATCCAACGAGCTTTCAAATCTGTCGTGAAATTACGCGAGATGAAATGAAACAAGTAATTCAACAATTTGTAGATGCTGCTGAAGTAGCTGCAGACGCAGGTTTTGATGCTATCGAGTTGCACTTTGGTCATCTTTATCTCGTTTCGTCTTTCTTTAGCCCTTGGATCAATAAACGAAAAGATGAGTATGGAGGATCTATCGAGAATAGAACAAGATTTGCCAAAGAAATTCTATTAGCAGTCAAAGAAAAAGTAAAAGATAGATTAGCAATTATCATCAAAATATCGATGGACGATGGTATAAAAGGGTCTATTTGGCTGGATGAAGCAACAGAAACCGTTAAGATTTTAGATCAAACCGGAGCAGTAGATGCGTTTGAATTGACTATGGGATCTTCTGTGTACAAACAAATGTATCTTTTTAGAGGAGAAACAGATATTGATGGAATGGCAGCAACACAAAAAGGAATTTTTAAGTTGGGCGTTAAGTTATTCGGTCGAAAAATGTTAGGAGAATTTGCCTACAATGATCTTTATATGTTAGAATCAGCAAGACAGTTCCTTCCTGTTGTGGAACATGCTCAATTGATATTGTTGGGCGGAATCAACGACCATTCTCATATGCAAAAAGCGATGGAGGAAGGTTTTTCTTTTGTAGCTATGGGGAGAGCTCTATTGAGAGAGCCGGATATTGTAAATAAACTAAAACAAAATGAGAAAGCTTCAGGACTGTGTATTCATTGTAACAAATGTATGTTCACTGTTTATGGAACTACTCACTGCGTGTTTTTAAAAGAATATGCAACCTCATCAAAACAAGCAATATAAAAATTAAAAGGGTTCGTTCTCGTGAGCGAACCCTTTTAATTTTATACAAGCATTCAATCGATTTCTAGAACTAAAAGAAGCTTGTTTAAGAAATCCCTTATTTCTTGTGTTTTTTAATCGGATGAAACTCTAGGATTCTTTTAGCAGATTCAGACGCGATTATAAGTCCTCCAGCCAACATAATAATGTCTTTTAGAACTAATCTACCCGCTCCAGATAAATATGGAAAACCAAAATGAGGTGTTGGAAAATCACCACCCAGATTAGGTACATATACTTCGGGTGTAGTTATTAAAAATGACAAGGTAACCAACGACATTCCAGCTGTTAAGAATCCTCCTAAAAAGCCTATTTTAGGAAACCAAATCCCGAATAAAACAAAAGTTCCAATACTTACAATCACAAGGCCTAATCCATATGAAAAAATATAAGTACCATTCTCGGTATGCCAGTCGGTATTGAGTTGTACCGTTTTACCTTCAGGATTTTTGTGAAGGGTATATTCGGCAACTTCCTTCCCCGAATCATTCGAGACTATGTTTCCTGCTTTGTTATAAAAGAAACTCATAAAAGGACTATTGGCAACAAAAGGCACAATGCCATCAGCCTCATAAGAAAAAGCTTTTAAGCCACCAATCCAAGCCATAACAATAAATATGGCAATGCGTAATACATTGATAAATTGACTTTGTAAGCCAGCAAAAATGTTTAGGATTTTTTCCATTTTGAATCATGTTTTAAATGTATTCAAAAGTACAGTGAATGTCATTTTATAAAAATGGACAAATACGGCTATTACCTAGACTTTTCCGCAACAATAGATATACCAACTTGTTCTCGAAATGTTTTGGGAGATACCCCTACTCCTTTTTTGAAATATTTACTAAAATAGAATTCATCTTCAAACCCTAAAGTCGCCGCAATTTCTTTGATGCTTTTATAAGTTAAATGCAATAGTTTTTTTGATTCTAATATAAGGCGTTCTTGAATAAGTTTTGAAGGAGCTTTACCGTAGTGTTTTCTTATTTTTTTGCTAAATGCATCTACAGACAATCCGTATTGACTTGCATAAAAACCAACCGATTTCGATGTTGTAAAATGTAGGTCAAGCAATGTATTGAAACTTTGGATATCTGAATGCAATACCGTTTTTTTAAGACAGTCAGATCCAAGTTGCTTCTCTTTGCTACACAAAGCCAACAAAAGCTGAAGATAAGATCGGGCAATAGCCAAATCATAGTGCTCTTGCGCAGTTTTAAATTCATCTATTTTATCAAAGAGCGACTCGATTTCCTTAAAAAAAGGCTCCGAAACAGTTATAAAAGGCTCCTCATAGATGTTATTGAACAAAATACCATTACAAGCCACCTCCTCTTTGTGGTATTCTATACAGTAGAAATCCCCGTGAAATTGGAGAAAACGAATATCTTTTAAACCATCAAATTCAAGCTTTAAAAGTTGGTAGGGCGATAAAAAAAGGATAGTATAACCATTAACCTCATAAGCATTGAAATCCAGTGCAAAAGATGCTTTGCCCTCGATTAATAAAAGGAAATAATAAGGCTCATTAAACTCCGAAAGCATAATAGGTGTTTGAAAAGAAGAAATTTTAATAAAAGAATTCAATAGCCCAAAAGATTTAGTATGTAACGATACCTTCAAATTTATTGATTTTTTTATAATTAGCTCTTTGTTTTTGGTAAATAGTAATCTGTAATGAGTGAAAAGTAATGAGT
>JASLDM010000059.1 GCA_030151565.1 Flavobacterium sp.
ACCCCAACCCCCACAGCCAGTTTACTAAAATCAAAGTTCAAAGGGGTTTTTCATCAGAAACCAAGCTGAAAAGACTATTTTTGCACAAAGTATTCCAAGATGAAGAAGGCAATAGCAAGCAAACCCACGTTACATCCCCGCAACAAGCACCAATCGTTTTATGATTTTGAGCAGTTAGTCAAGCAAGTTCCTGAACTTGCCTCCTATCTCATCAAAAATCCAGCGGGTATAGACACTATTGATTTTGCCATTCCAGAAGCACTTGTTCTGCTTAATAAAGCCATTTTGATGAAGGACTATAAGGTTACGTATTGGGAACTCCCATCGGCAAACTTATGCCCGCCCATTCCGGGTAGAGCAGATTACATTCACAATATTGCCGATTTACTAGCAGAAAACAATCAAGGAATTATCCCTACTGGCGATGCCGTAAAACTCTTGGATATAGGTACGGGCGCCAACCTTATTTACCCCATTATTGGCGTTTCAGAATATGATTGGCAATTTGTAGCCGCCGAACTTGACGACCGTTCTTTAAAAGCAGCAACGCAGATTTGCAACGGAAACCCACATCTAAAAAATAAGGTAGAACTACGCCAACAACCATCCAAAACCAATGTATTAAAAAACATCATTCGCCCTGAAGATCGGTTTGCAATCACACTGTGCAATCCTCCTTTTTTCAACTCCAAGGAAGAAGCATTAAGCAAAACCACACAAAAGTTGCGCAACCTAGGTAAAACAACAAACACGAAAACCGTACAAAACTTTGGAGGTCAAAACAACGAACTTTGGTGTGCAGGAGGAGAAAAAGCATTTATAGCAACGTATATACGCGAAAGTTTATTATTCAAAAATCAGGTAGGTTGGTTCAGCAGTTTAGTTTCAAATAAAGACAATTTAAAACCGCTACAAGCACTGCTCAAAAAACACGACGTTAAGGAAGTCCGCGTACTGCAAATGGCACAAGGAAACAAGATCAGTCGTATTTTGGCGTGGCGCTATTAAATGACAAAAACCTTTTAATAAAGGCTTCTGTCATTTTAATACGGGCTAGATAAGCAATTGAAAGCTGTTTATTTCTTTACAAACTCCAAATAGCCTCCGGTATAAGTAGTTTCACTACCCACTAAAAAAGAAGCTCCTTCAAGCACCATTTTTTTAGACGTCAATTCTTTAATCGGATAGGAATCTACAAAATCAGACCCGTTAAATTCTAGGTTCTTATTTCGTAACGACCAGGTATATCCCATAGTAACAACATCATTATGCTTGCTACCAGGTGTACAATTGGCCTTGTTATCAACGCCCAAATAGCGCAACAACACCTCGTTGCCGTTCTCTTCTTGAAGAATCAAACGACTGTGTTTAAAGCAACCGTCCCATTGACCGTATAAGTCAGTAGATGCCTGCCCATCGCCATTTAAATCTATGGCTTCATTGCTATACCAGTTTACCAATTCCCATTCGCCTTTGATTCCAAAATCAATATCTGCGGAATCATCTTTGCTGCATCCCGATATTCCTAGAAATACAAAAGCTGTCAATGCAAAAAAAATCACTCTTCCCATTAAATATACGTTTTCTGTGTCTGTGTGTAAATAGGAACGTAAGATAGTTATTTTTATGATAGTGCCTTACAATTTATTTTATTTATCTAACCCTTACCCAAATAGCCCCCTTGCCCAAAAAAGCAATTAGCAAACGCCCCTTTACCACCTGAGCCTTGCAAGGCCTACTTTTAGGTTCGTTGGTAAAAAGCTTGAATATTCGTACCTTTGCCCTTCCCTATTAAGGAGTAAACGTGTCTTTTTTACCACACGCCCTACCAACCGAGACTCCTTACGAATCGGTCTAAAAAACCAAAAACAGGAATACCATCAGTTATGCCCAAGACTAAAATAGCCGCTTTTATCCAACAAGAATCCAAAAACTTTTTCAAACTAAAAGAAACGGAACGCCTTTGGCACATTCCCCTTTTGGCGATGCTTTGCACAGGAGTGCCGCTTTTAGTTGGCTATGCTTTAGACAATCTGCAAGCAGGACTACTAGCTTGTTTGTCTGGATTGGTCATTTTGTACCTGCCCTCCAACCTTCCCACACCGCAACGAATGATTACGATGTTGGTTTGTGCCTTTGGATTCCTCTTATCTTTTGCAGTAGGCATCACCTTTAGTTTTAACTTTATCGTATCATCGGTAGTCTTTGGACTTTTTGTAACCGGCGTACATTGGACCAGTCTCTATTTCAAAACACGTCCTCCGGGCAGTTTCTTCTTTATTATGATTGCCTCTATGGCCAGCAGTGCTCCTTTTGACCAAAATACCATAGCCGAAAAACTAGGCTATGTTGTTATGGGAACTATGTTTGCCTGTTTGATGGCGTTGCTGTACAGCATTATAGTCAGTGCCCAAAAAACGGCAAAGCCCCAAACCAGCCAACCCTTGCAAGCCGTATCCATCACCGATCAGTTTGACTATTTGATAGAAGCCTGCCTTGTTGGTACCTTTATGTTTATATCCCTATTAGTGGGGCATCTGCTGCAATTTGACAATCCATATTGGATACCCATTTCGTGTGCCGCCATTATGCAAGGCGTTTCCAGATACCACGTCAGTCAGCGTGCCGTACACCGCATCATCGGAACATTTGTAGGTTTAGGTCTCTGTTGGATTATTATCTCTATCAGCGATACGCCTTTATACTACTGCATCTGCATTATGCTATTGCAGTTCATCATCGAAATGCTTATCGTGCGCCACTATGCCTTTGCCGTAGTCTTTATCACAGCAATTACCATTTTACTTGCCGAGGTAGGCAAGCCGTTAATTACCGATCCAAATGCCTTGATTCAAGCCCGATTTATAGACATTGTAGTCGGCAGTCTGATTGGCGTTTGTGGCGGCTCGTTTATCCATCACGACCAATTGCGCAAACAAACTTTAAACAGCGTACGAGAAACCAGAGTTCGCCTAAAAAAGAAAAAACAGCGTAAAAAAGCCTAATCACGATACGTAAAACCGCATACAACTGTTGGAATTAGTTGCCCTGATAGTCCCTATTTCTGATAAAAAAAGTATTTTTGCACAAACGATTTGAACTATGAATATCAAACTCATCGCTATTGGTAAAACGGACAGCAAACAACTATTAAGTTTAATAGAAGAATATACCAAACGACTTTCCTTTTACATCAAATTTGACCTTGAGATTATTCCAGACATCAAGAATGTCAAAAACCTATCTGAAAGTCAGCAAAAGGAAAAAGAAGGCGAATTGATTCTATCCAAAATCACCCCTACCGATTATTTGATTCTCTTAGATGAAAACGGGAAAACATTCAGTAGTTTAAAATTTGCAGACGAGCTACAGAAGCGAATGAATTCTGGAGTTAAAACCTTGGTATATGTTATTGGAGGGCCTTACGGATTTTCGGATGCCGTGTACAAGAGTGCCAAAGGTAAAATCTCCCTTTCCGAAATGACCTTTTCGCACCAGATGATTCGCTTGTTTTTTATTGAGCAACTCTATCGCGGATTTACCATTTTAAAAAACGAACCCTATCACCATCAATAATCTTGATTCAAAAATAGTCTCAAAAAGCCCCAAAACCACTGTGTTTAAAGGCTTGGTCGATACATCTACCACACATCTACCACACAAGCACCAGACACCTTCGGGAAAAAAGCCGAAAACCGAAGCAGTGTGGTACTTGTCTCGAACATCTCCCGAAGATGATACCCACAAAAGCTATTTCAAAGTCCATTTTACTTGTAATCTCATACAAGACAACTAACTAGAAAATAAAATGCTCAAACACGTCCTTCGTAAAGCGTCTGTATAAATTGGGAGGCAAGAAGTCCAAAGTAGAATTAGCAATTATATAACACAAAAAAACTTTGAAACCCGCGAAAAACGGCGTACTTTTATTCTGTTTGTTAAGGCAAGCACAAAACAGCGCATAAAGACTATTGAAGAATCTTAAGCATAGATTGTTATTATAGTATTATAAAAAATGATAATCAAAAATAATAGTAAATCCAAAATAGGCGCTCTATATTTGTATCAGAAAAAAAACGAAATTAGTAACATTAAAACCATATTATTATGTCTTTAGTAGGAAAAAAATTCCCAAACATTACCGTTGATGCTATGTCTGAAATGGGTGACGATTTAAGAATCAACGTATTAGAAGAAGCAACAAAAAACAATAAAAAAGTAATTTTATTCTGGTATCCAAAAGATTTCACTTTTGTATGTCCTACAGAATTACACGCTTTCCAAGCAGCTTTACCAGAGTTCGAAAAAAGAAACACTATGGTAATTGGAGCATCTTGTGATACAAACGAAGTACACTTTGCTTGGTTAAACACAGCAAAAAACAACGGTGGTATTGAAGGAGTAACTTACCCTATTCTTGCAGACACTACACGTAACTTATCTAGCGTATTAGGTATCTTAGACGTTACAGAAGAAGTGTACAACGAAGAATTAGATAGCGTACAAATCGAAGGATCAAACGTAACTTACAGAGCTACTTATTTAATTGATGAGACTGGAAAAATTTTCCACGAATCAGTAAACGATATGCCTTTAGGAAGAAACGTAAACGAATACTTGAGATTGATCGATGCTTATGCACACGTTCAAACACACGGAGAAGTTTGTCCAGCAAACTGGGAAGAAGGAAAAGAAGCAATGAATGCAGATAGAAAAGGTGTAGCTTCATACTTGAGCAACAACTAATCATTAAAACAAAAAATTATGCTAGTAGAATTAGATCAAGATAACTTACAAGAAATTGTAAACTCGAATGAAAAAGTAGTAGTACAATACGCTGCTTCATGGTGTGGGAATTGCAGAATTATGAAACCAAAATTCAAAAAATTGGCAACAGAAAAAGAGCAAATGACTTTTGTAATTGCTGATGCTGAGAATTTCCCGGAATCAAGAAAATTAGCAGATGTATCTAACCTACCTACTTTTGCAACATTTGTAAATGGTAAATTAGTGAACCAAGCACAAACTAACAAAGCTGAAGTATTGGGCGAATTAGTTAGTGAGATTGAATAATTTCAAAATATAAAACTATGAAATTACCAGTAATCAAACATTTAACCCAATTTATTGAAGACAACGATCAAGATTACATCATTGAAACGCTTGAAGTATTGGAACACCTTACGGAGTCTCCAGCACTAAAAGACGACGAACTGGATGTAATTGGTGAATTGATCTCCAATATGTACGGGGCTTTGGAAGTAAACAAAGCAATAAAAGAAGGCGCAACGCAAAGAGAAGCCCTTAACGGTTTTATGCAACGCGTAATGGGAGCGATTGACAAATAGCAAGCGCTTCAATACAACTAAAGAGTCCGACTTATTTAATTAAGTCGGACTTTTTTTATGCTTTACACATTCAAAACAAGAGAGATTTAGCAGTTCTATCCCCCATTTATCAAAGCATATCAGTCATTCTATTTCGCTTTGTAGAAACAGATTTTGAAGTGCCTTAAATAAAAAAATAGTTTCTTTTAAAAGACGCTCAAAAATCCTTAATTTTGAAATTTAAAAAGATAAAATTATGGCTACAATTACCTTAAAACAAAACGAAATAAACACTTGTGGAAATTTACCAGAAGTAAACACACAAGCAGCTCCTTTTGAATTAGTTAAAACTGATTTAGCAACAGCTTCATTAGCAGATTTTAAAGGAAAACGTCTCGTCTTAAATATTTTCCCAAGTATTGACACACCAACTTGCTCGGCATCGGTACGTCATTTCAACCAAGAAGCAGCAAAATTAGACAACACGGTGGTACTTTGCATTTCTAGAGATCTACCGTTTGCACAAGCGCGTTTTTGCGGTGCCGAAGGTATCGACAATGTGATGATGCTTTCTGACTTTAGAGACGGAGCCTTTGGAAAAGCTTATGGATTGGAAATGATTGATGGTCCATTGGCAGGATTACACTCGAGATGTGTGGTTGTAATCGATGAAAACCAACGCGTGGTTTACACAGAACAAGTAAGCGAAATAAGCCAAGAGCCAAACTATGAGGCAGCTCTAGCCGTATTAGCATAAATGACAAAAGTTTTTAAATTTATATCTGGCCGCATCAAAAGCATACGTTATGCTTTTGTGGGGCTATATCGACTGGTTTCTGTCGAGCATAGCATCATCACACAACTCATCATTGGGGTTGTGATGACTTTTGCTGGCTTTTATTTTAAAATAAGTGCCACAGAGTGGATGTTCCAGATCTTTTCAATAGGCTTGGTACTGAGCATAGAAGGCCTCAATACCGCTATTGAAGAAATTGCAGACTTTATTCATCCCGATTTTCACAAGAAAATAGGTATGATTAAGGATATTGCAGCAGGTGCGGTCACCTTTGCAGCCTTGACCGCTATAACTATCGGATTAATTATTTACGTTCCAAAATTGGTATAAGAAGCACACGCAGATGGAAAAAGAAAAAAAAGAGAAAAAGAATAAAAAAGAAATGCCAAAAACACCGGAAACAGCTATCCTAAAAAATAGCCGATTTGTTTTCACCCTTTTATTAGTAGTTACGGGAATAGCCTTATTGTTGAGCTTTATTTCCTATTTCTTGACCGGAACCTCCGATCAGGACAACATCTATTTGATGGGCGAACGAAACGAAACGGTTTCTAACTGGCTTGGTAAACTAGGTGCCTACTTGGCGCACACCTTTATCTTTAACGGATTTGGTGTTGGTGCTTTTTTAATTCCTAAAATGATTCTTCACATAGGTATCTTTGGGTTCTTTGGTATTCCGATGACGCGTATCAAAAAAGTACTTTTCTGGGACTTATTTGCGATGTTCATCCTTTCGATTACCTTAGGTTTTTTCTGGCAAAGCAACCCTTCATTAGGAGGTGTAGTCGGTTTTGAAATCAACTTATTTTTCCAAGATTACTTAGGAACAATAGGAACCATTTTATTGTTGAGCTTTATCACCATCTTATTCTTTCTTTTCAGATTCCGTTTGTCACCAACCAAGTTGCGCGATAAAATACAGGCTTTAGGCACTTATTTAAAAAGAAGTGAAAAACCTTTGAAAACAGCACCTGTTACCCCAACAAATACTGCTGAACCAATAGAAAAAGAAGCCGTTACAGCACCTACTCCTAAACAAGTAGCACCCGAAGTAGTGGAAACCAAAGCGCCCTCCCCTACTCTTGTAACGCCAGCTACAACAGAGGTAAAACCAACCATTGAAAAGAGTTCTTCTATTTCATTTGCCGATACAAAACCAGAGGTTCAAACCCCTATTGTTGAAGCAAATGACAGTGATTTTGTAATCGAGACCATCAAGGAAGAAGCTACGGTTGAAGAAAACTTAGCTGCTAAATTAGTTCAAGATTTTGGAGAATTTGATCCAACATTAGAACTTTCCAACTACCAATTCCCAACAATCGACTTGTTGAAAGATTACGGAACTACCGGTATCACGATCAACCAAGAGGAATTGGAAGAAAACAAAAACAGAATTGTAGATACCCTACGCAACTATAAAATTGATATTGCACAGATTAAAGCAACGGTTGGACCAACGGTTACGCTTTATGAAATTGTACCAGAAGCAGGAGTTCGTATCTCAAAAATTAAAAACTTAGAAGACGATATTGCCCTATCGCTATCTGCCTTAGGAATCCGTATTATCGCGCCAATTCCAGGAAAAGGAACTATTGGTATTGAAGTACCAAACACCAAACCATCTATAGTATCGATGCGCAGTGTGGTAGCTTCTCCAAAATTCCAAAGTGCAGAGATGGAACTACCGATTGCACTTGGTAAAACCATTTCGAATGAAACCTATGTAGTTGATTTAGCAAAAATGCCTCACCTTTTAATGGCGGGTGCTACAGGACAAGGAAAATCTGTAGGACTTAATGCTGTATTGACTTCTTTGCTATACAAAAAACACCCTGCCGAAGTAAAATTCGTATTGGTGGATCCGAAAAAAGTAGAACTTACGTTATTCAACAAAATTGAACGTCATTACCTCGCTAAACTACCAGACTCTAGCGATGCCATCATTACCGACAACACCAAGGTAATCAACACCCTAAACTCGTTGTGTATTGAGATGGACAACCGTTACGACCTGCTGAAAGACGCTATGGTACGAAACATCAAGGAGTATAACGAAAAGTTCAAACAACGCAAGTTGAACCCTGAAAACGGTCATAAGTTTTTACCTTATATCGTATTGGTTGTGGATGAGTTTGCCGATTTAATTATGACAGCTGGAAAAGAAGTAGAAACCCCTATTGCCCGTTTGGCGCAATTGGCACGTGCTATTGGAATCCACTTGATTATTGCAACGCAACGTCCGTCTGTAAACGTAATTACAGGTATCATTAAAGCCAACTTCCCGGCGCGTATTGCCTTTAGAGTAACTTCTAAAATTGACTCAAGAACCATTTTAGACAGTCAAGGCGCTGATCAACTTATTGGACGAGGAGATATGCTTTACACCCAAGGAAATGAGTTGGTACGTGTACAATGTGCCTTTGTTGATACCCCTGAAGTAGAACGCATCACTGAATTTATCGGTTCACAAAAAGCCTATCCAGACGCGTATTTACTACCAGAATACGTAGGAGAAGATTCTGGCACAAGTCTTGATATTGATATCAGCGAACGCGACGCTTTGTTTAGAGATGCTGCCGAAATACTTGTGATTGCACAACAGGGATCAGCCTCTTTATTACAGAGAAAATTAAAATTAGGATACAACCGCGCGGGTAGAATCATCGATCAATTGGAAGCTGCAGGAATTGTAGGTCCGTTTGAAGGTAGTAAAGCTCGTAGCGTATTGGTGCCGGATTTGGTCGCTTTAGAACAATTTTTTAGAGACGAACAAAATTAATTAGATTATGAAAAAATTATTTTCAATACTATGCCTTACTGTATTATCATTTACAGCAACAGCACAAACAGCCAAAGGTCTTTTAGACGAAGTAACGACTAAGGTAAACGGCTACCAAAACATTACTATTGATTTTAATTACAGCATTAGAAATGCCAAGGGCGATATCGCTCAAGATAGCAAAGGAAACATCACTATTGAGAAAGACAAATATGTTTTGAACTTTATGGGAGTTAAGAAAATCTCTGACGGGAATCGTATTTATACGATTTCCCCAGAAGATGAAGAAGTTACCATCACCAAGTTTGACAAGTCGAACCCAGATGCGCTACTTCCATCAGAAATACTAACTTTCTACAAAAGTGGGTACAACTATGCTATGGATATCGTTCAGAATGTAAAGGGAAGAAAGATACAATACGTGAAACTAACACCTTCAAATTCCAGATCAGACATCAAGGAAATCTTATTAGGTATTGATTCTCAAACAAAAACGATTTACAATAAAATAGATATTGCTAAAAACGGTACAAAAAGCACCTTAACAGTCAATTCTTTTAAAACGAATCAACCAATTTCAAAAAATCATTTTACCTTTACAGAATCAATGTACCCTAATTATTACATCAATAAATTAGATTAATTTCTGTAGTGAAAATACTAGACCGTTATATACTTACCAC
This sequence comes from Flavobacterium sp., assembly GCA_030151565.1. Classification (GTDB taxonomy): domain Bacteria; phylum Bacteroidota; class Bacteroidia; order Flavobacteriales; family Flavobacteriaceae; genus Flavobacterium. The sequence continues at coordinate 9,586 of JASLDM010000059.1, forward strand.
ATTTGTATCAACGCTGTTAACAGTGTTTGTTATCTTATACTTTATTTTTATTCTTCAAGGGATTTGGCTTTTCATAGCTGAATTAGCGGGGAAAGATTTGGACATTATGATTATTGTGCAATTCCTACTCTTCTACTCTCCAAAAATGGTTCCGTTGGTATTGCCATTATCGGTGCTACTCTCGTCGATTATGACTTTTGGAAACTTTGCAGAAAACTATGAATTTGCAGCTATGAAAGCCTCTGGTATTTCGTTGCAACGTGCGATGCGCGTGTTGAGTATTTTCATTTTTATCTTGGCGTTTGTTTCCTTTTGGTTTGCCAATGATGTCATTCCAAAGTCGGAATACAAGTTTATCAACCTGCGAAAAGAAATTGTTCACACCAAACCTGCTATGGCTATTACAGCCGGACAGTTTAACGACTTGGGCAACATCAACATCAAGGTGGATAAGAAAACAGGTAATAAAGGACAGTATTTGGAGAACGTAACCATGCACGTAAAATCTACATCGGGCTACGAAAACAAATCGGTTATCAAAGCACATAACGGAGAGTTGGAAACCAAAGAAAACTCCAACATCTTACAACTGCACTTGTTTGACGGAAATTATTACGAAGACGTAACAGCTAAAACCTATCAGCAAGCACAGCGATATCCGTTTGTAAAAACCCAATTTGAAAAATACACCATCAACATTGACTTAAGCAACTTTGAGGACGATAGCGATCAGGATAAAATTACCAATACAACGGGAATGTTGAATGTAGTACAATTAAACTACACCATTGACTCGTTGCAAAAATCAAAAATAGCAGAGAAAAACTCAAATGCTGCCAATCTGGTTCTTAGAACCAATACTCTTTTTAGCTATAAAAGCAGTGAAAAAGACACTACAAATTTAAAGGAGGCACCAAAAGATATTGTGGCAGATTTTTCTGTAAAAACCAAACAGCGCATTTTACAAGCCGCTATTGACAATACAAGCAATTTAAGTTTTAATGCCGAGTCCAATGAAGCGACTTTGAGTAGTAAGCAAAAAAACATCAACTCTCACTGGCTTGCCCTACACGAGAAGTTTGTAATTTCTTACACTTGTTTCTTAATGTTCTACATCGGAGCTCCCCTGGGTGCAATTATTAGAAAAGGAGGATTAGGACTTCCTATTGTATTTGCGGTATTAATATTCATTACTTACCACTTTATCAACACCTTTGGTAGAAAGGTAGCACAAGAAGACGGAATGCCTGCCTTTTTAGGCGCTTGGATTGCCTCTATCCTATTAACCCCACTTGCGATTTTTTTGACTTACAAAGCAACTAATGACAATGGAATGGTTAACTTTGATGTCATTACACAACCGATTCGCAAGTTTTTCACTAGAAAAAAAGAATCAACAAAATAATAAGACCATGTCACACACACCAATACAGCTAAACACGATTGAAGAAGCCATCGAAGATATCCGCGCAGGAAAAGTAATCATTGTAGTAGATGATGAAGATCGCGAAAACGAAGGTGATTTTATTGCAGCAGCAGAAAAGGTAACTCCTGAAATGATTAACTTTATGGCTACCCACGGAAGAGGACTTATCTGTGCTCCGCTAACGGAAAAACGTTGCAAAGAGCTGGATTTACACCCAATGGTAACCAACAATACAGTATTGCATCAAACTGCTTTTACGGTATCTATTGACTTGAAAGGATACGGATGTACTACTGGAATATCGGTATTTGACAGAGCTAAAACAATTGAATCGCTTGTAAGAGACGAAACAACGGCAGACGAATTAGGACGTCCTGGACATATTTTTCCATTGATCGCTAAAGAAGGCGGTGTATTGAGAAGAACAGGCCATACTGAAGCAGCAGTAGATATTTCGCGCTTGGCAGGTTTGAAACCAGCGGGAATTCTTGTAGAGATTTTGAATGAAGACGGATCTATGGCTCGCCTACCGCAATTGATGGAAGTAGCAGAAAAATTTGACTTAAAGATCATTTCTATCGAAGCCTTGGTTGCTTACCGTATGAAACACGATAGCTTGATCGAGAAAAAAGAAGATTTTGAAATTCAAACGCGTTTTGGAGCTTTCCGTTTACGTGCGTACCAACAAACAACAAACAGCCAAGTACACCTTGCTTTGACTAAGGGAACTTGGAATGCAGGTGAAACCATTTTGACGAGAATTAACTCTTTACAGTTAAATAACGATATTTTAGACGCTTTAAGCGGCAAACTAGACAAACGCTTAGAATCTGCTTTCGAAGCAATAAACAACGCTGGAAAAGGCGCTATTTTGTTTATTAGCCCAGAAACACAAAACGGTAGTATCTTGACACGTTTGGCTCAAATAAAAGAAGAACAAAGTGCACAATTGGATTTAAACACTCCAAAAATGCAAACAGACGCTAAGGACTTTGGTATTGGTGCACAAATCTTACACGATCTAAACATTACAAAACTGAATTTATTATCGAATTCTGAGCAAACAAAACGCGTTGGAATGACAGGATACGGTTTGGAGATCGAAGATTACGTAAAATACTAAAATTTTTAGTAGACTGAATACAAGAAAGTTGCTGATAAATTCAAAAATATTTTACTTTTTTTTGTTTTTATATTTTGAATAATCAAAAACTCCTCCTATATTTGCACTCGCAATTCAGGAACGAATAGCAACTTACTGGAGAAATGGCAGAGTGGTCGATTGCGGTAGTCTTGAAAACTATTGACTGTAACAGGTCCGGGGGTTCGAATCCCTCTTTCTCCGCAAAGAAAACCGATAACGAAAGTTATCGGTTTTTTTATTTCTAGGCCATATCGAAAGTTCTACTTTCGAAATATGGACAGAAATAAAAAAAACATCATAAGTTGAAAACTTATGGTTTTCTTTGTGTCAAAATACCCACCCTGGGATCTGCAATCCCTCCTATTTTAATAGAATGAGTCCTTCTCTCAGAATAACTTTTGAGCGTAAAAAAACATCATAAGCTGAAAGCTTAAGGTTTTCTTTGTGTCTAATTACCCCCATTGGGATCTGTAATCCCTTACAACAACACTTATAGCCTTCTTTGTGTCCAATTACCTCCCTTTTGGATCTGTAATCCCTTACAACAACACTTATAGCCTTCTTTGTGTCTAATTACGGATCAGTCTCAAAAGTTGTGTTTACGCATAAAGTTTAGCTAATCTGTAAAGGAAGAAATCAATATTTCTGACGCCTCTAAATTGCGCTCTGAAAGCTTTTATTTTCGCATTAAAGGATTCAGCAGAAGCATTCGTACTTCTATTATCAAAATAGTTAAGTATTGTTTTATAGTTAATCTGTATAGTATTGATAACAGTACTGAATTGTTTTAATCTAGTGTTCTGAACATCGTTGTACCAACGAGCAAGTTTTGTATATCCCACTTCTTTTACTGTCGTAGAATTATAGATAGCTCTAAGTTGTTGAGATAAGCTGTAAGCTTGTTTTAAGATAGGGTATTGTTGAAACAATATATCAGCCCTTTGTTTTTGATTAGTTGTCCATTTACTAATATCTCTTGTTAGTAAATATCTACTTCTTATAAGTAGTTGTTTTGCTGTATCCCCATTATCAAACTCAATAGGTGTAAAGTGTTTGCCTTGCTTTTTAGCTTCTAATATTTGAGTGTTTTCGGCATCTAAAGCTATCCATCGTTCCTGTACTCTAATATCTTGTACAGCTTCATTAACAAGTTTCTGTACGTGAAAACGATCAGTTACCTGCATAGCATTGATAAAGCATTTAGTTACAATATTTTTCATAGAATTTGCCATGTCAAGTGTAACTTCTTTAACCTTCGATCTAATCTTAGAGGAAAGCGTAAGGAGATGGTTTATAATGGGTTCTACTTTAGTACCCGAGAAGATAGCTACTAAACTACCTTTCTTGCCTTTACTATACTTATTAGTAATGATAGTGTATAGTTCTCCTTTGGATAAAGCAGTTTCATCAATTGATAGTTTAGGCCCAATGTTCTCAGGAAAAAGGAGATAATCCTTAGCAAGATCTTTGTGTGCCCAATCTTGGAAATCGCTTAATGAGTCTCTGTATTGACGTTGTAGTTTCTTACCGTCAATATTATAAAATCCTCCTATTGTATGACAATCATTAGCTTTAGTATCTATTAATCTCTTTTAAAAAAGAAGCGAACTCTGTAGTTAAACGAGTTCCCTTTGCTACTAGATTCCAATCACGTTGTACTAATTCACGAGTTGTTTTATCTAACCAACGGCGACGTTTTACATGTAAATAAACACTGTTTGGACTTCCTAACTTTGACTGTAGAGTAAGTTAAGCATAAAAATTTAACTTTGAAATATGAAGCAAACAAGAAAGAGTTACGATGCGTTATTTAAACGTCAAGCAGTTGAATTAGCAAAAGAGAGAAAAAACAAATCAGAATTAGCAAGAGAGTTAGGAATACCAGTTGCTTTACTTTACAAATGGTGTAAGGAGTTTGAGAATTTTGGAACAGGTAGTTTTCCTGGCAATGGAAAATTAAAGTTAACTCCAGAGCAAGAAAGAATTAGGGATTTAGAAAAGAAATTAGCGGATGTCGAGTTAGAACATGAAATATTAAAAAAAGCAATTGCCATTTTTTCAAAGACCGAAAAGTAACTTATAATTTCATATTAAGCCATGAAAACGAGTTTCCAATTGAGAAAATGTGCAAAGTTTTAGGGGTAAGTTCAAGTAGCTACTACCATTGGAAGCGGTCACCAAAGAGCCAACGTGAACAAAAAAAACAAGAGCTAAAACAAGTTGTCAAAGATGTTTATTTTGAATTTAAACAACGTTATGGAAGTCCGCGAATCTCTGCGGAATTAAAAGCACGTGGTTACAAAATCTCTGACCCAACAGTTGCTAAGTACATGAA
>JASLDM010000132.1 GCA_030151565.1 Flavobacterium sp.
AAAGATGGTGTAGCGCAGAATGCTTACTACCACTTGGGAGAAAGCTATTTGAATTCTGATAAAAAAACACAGGCTTTGAACGCGTTTAAGAATGCTTCTGAAATGAGCTTTGATTTGAAGATTCAAGAAGATGCTTATTTAAACTACGCTAAGCTGAGTTATGAAATAGGAAACCCATATCAAAGTACGCCAAGTGTGTTGAATGCATTCTTGAAAAAGTATCCTTCAACTGCGTATAAAATGGAATTGGAGACGTTGTTGATCGATTCGTATATCACTTCTAAAAACTTTAAAGAGGCTTTGAGCTTGTTGGAAGAGAAAAAATCGGACCAACATAGAGAAGCGTATCAAAAAGTAACGTTTTATAGAGGTCAAGAATTATTTGCAGACGGAGACTATCAAGGTGCTTTAGCACTGTTCAATAAGTCGCTTACCGAGAAACAAGATTTAAAGTTTACGGCTCGTGCGAATTACTGGAAAGGGGAGGCGCAATATTCGTTAAATCAATTTAAAGACGCTGTACACGCTTACGACGCCTTTTTTGCAAGTCCATTAGCCAAAGAAACCGTTGAAAGTAAAAACGCAAACTACAATTTGGCATATGCTTATTTTAAACAAAAAGACTATGCTAATGCAGCTAAATATTTTCAAAATTATGTAGCTACTAAAGGTGATGCATCCCGCTTAAACGATGCTTATTTACGTTTAGGAGATTCTCATTTTGTGTTAGGTAAGTATTGGCCAGCAATGGAGGCTTATAATAAGATTATTGAAGGTAGCAGTGCTGCTGAAGTGGAATACGCAAGTTTTCAAAAAGCGCTTTCGTATGGTTTTGTAGATCGTGTTGAACGCAAGATTGAGGATCTGACGGCTTTTGTAGCTAAATACCCGAAGTCAAATTTAGCAGATGATGCGCAATATGAATTGGGGATTTCTTATGTGACCGCCAATCAACCACAAAAGGCTTTACAGGCTTTTGATCAATTGATCAAGCAATATCCAAATAGTGCTTTTGAATCTAGAGCTTTATTGCGTCAAGGATTGATTCACTATAACGCGAATAACAATGCTGAGGCTTTAGCGAAGTTTAAGGCTGTTGCTGCAAAACATCCAAATGCACCAGAAGCGGTAGAAGCAGTGGCTAATGCGCGTTTGATTTATGTGGATAATGGACAAGTTGATGCTTACGCTGCTTGGGTAAAAGATCTGGATTTTGTTGAGGTTACCAATGCTGACTTGGATAACGATACTTTTGAATCTGCAGAGAAACAATACATTCAAAACAATACTGCGGCTGCCCGTACTGGTTTACAGACGTATATGAAGAATTTCCCGAATGGTATTCACGCGATCAAAGCGAATTTCTATTTGGCACAATTGTATTTTGCAGATAAGGAAACAGCAAAAGCTACAGGACATTATGAGTTTGTGATTGGGAAACCACAAAGTGAGTTTACGGAAATCTCTTTGGCTCGTTTGGGGGAGATTTATCTGAATCAGAAAGCAAATACCAAGGCAATCGACGTATTGAAACGTTTGGAAAATCAAGCAGGACAGGAGCAAAACAAGATTTTTGCCCAATCAAACTTGATGAAAGTGTATTACGAGCAAAAGGATTATGGACAGGCAGTTGCTTATGCTGAAAAAGTTTTGAAAGCACCAAAAAGTGATAATCGTGCTAAGAGTGATGCACAGATTATTGTGGCGCGCGCGGCATTTAATAACAACGAAGAAGCTAAAGCTAAAGCAGCTTATGCGCAATTGGCAAAAATTGCTAAAGGGGAGTTGGCAGCTGAAGCGTTATTTTATGATGCGTATTTTAAAAATAAAGAAGGTCAGTTTGAAGCATCTAACACAGTAGTGCAGAAATTGGCTAAGGATTATTCGGGTTATAAATATTTTGGAGCTAAAGGATTGGTGGTTATGGCCAAAAACTTTTATGCGTTGAAAGATAGTTATCAAGCTACTTATATTTTGGAAAGTGTAACCAAAAACTTTGGAGACTATGCAGACGTAGTTGCGGAAGCCCAAAAAGAGTTAGACAAGATTAAACAAGAAGAAGCAAAACGCAATTCTTCTGTATCTAAATAAGCCGTAGCATTAATTTAATTAGTAAACGATGAATAAGAATAAAATATATAGTTTGTTGTCGGCAACACTTTTGATTTCGGGAACTGTTGTGGCGCAAGAGAAAGATAAAAATAAAAAAGACGACAATATAGGAACCGAAGTGGTTAATGTAGTTCGGGCTTATGACGCGACGATATCTGATGCGTTTAAAGTGCGTGAGCTCCCTAATTTGGACGACGAGGCAGATATTAAAAAGAAACCTATAAAGTATACGATCAACTCTTTTCCTGTGGCATCTACTTTCGTTCCAGAGAAAGGACAGGCAGCTGCAGTTGAAAAGGACGCTAGATTAGAGACTTTTGACAACTATGTGTTGTTTGGTATCGGAAATTATTTAAACCTTCGTGGAGAGTTGTTTTTGACTGGTAGAGTGAATGAAACGGATTACATAACAGGGTTTGCTAATCATTTTTCTTCGAATGGAGGAATTAAGGATTTGTTGCTAGACGATACTTTTTCTACTTCTAAAGCAGAAATCACATACCAAAGTCAGAAAGAGAAATGGAATTGGAGTTTGGATTTAGGTGGGAAACATCAAGTGGCCAATTGGTATGGATTGCCTGTAAATGAGTATGCTTTCACTTCAAATATACTAGATGGTATTGATGAAAAGCAGGTGTATAAAACGGCTTATGTAGGAGGAAAGGCTGCTTTTAGTAATGCGCCGATAACCTCGTTGGAATTTCAATATAAACATTTCTGGGATGCACACGATAGTAAAGAGAATCGTTTCTTTTTTAGACCGAACTTTAATACAGCGCTTGAAATAGGGGATTTGAACGTAGGTTTGATCGTTGATTATGTTGGGACAGATTATGAAAACTTTGCTCTTAAAGAGCGCACGTCATACAGTCATCTGAATTTTGGGGTTGAACCAACAATGAAATTTCAAGGAGATGATTATAGTTTTACTGCTGGTGTTGGTGTGTTTTTCAATAATGGAGATGTTGCAGGAAAGTCTAAAAACTCGTTTTATATTTATCCAAAAGTAAAGGCTTCCTTTAATTTGGTTAACGATATTGTAGTGACTTATATGGGGGCTGAAGGAGGATTAAAACAAAATTCTTATGCTGATTTTGTGTCTGAAAACCCATTCATTTCTCCAAACGTAATGATCGCTCCAACTAATGAGCAATACGATTTATACATTGGATTAAAAGGAAAATTAGACAACTCCATTTCTTATAATGTACGTGGATCTTTGAAAAATGAAGATGATAAGGCTTTCTTTTTAACGAATCCTTTTTCAGCTGTCTTGAATACAAATAATGGCTATACTTTAGGGAACTCATTGGGAGTTGTTTACAACAATCTTAAAACTTATTCTGTATTTGGAGAACTGCGCTTTGATTTTGAGAAGAATGTGTCCATGGGAGTGTATGGAGAATTTAATCACTATACAACAGATTTGACAGAAGCGTGGAATATGCCTAAATCTAAGTTTGGAGCTGATATTCAAATCGATTTAACAGACAGATGGTTTGCTGGTACAGAGATTCACTATATTGGTGAGCGCAAAGATATGTATACGAGAAATTACGTTAACAATATTGATGAAACTGCTGTTAAAACTTTGGATGCCTATGCAGATTTGAATGTGAAGGTAGGGTATAGACCAACAAAAAACTGGACGTTGTTTTTACACGGAAATAATTTGTTGAATAAAAATAACGAACATTGGATGAATTTTAAAACTCAAGGGATCCAAGTTTTGGGTGGAGCTATGTATAAGTTTGACTTTTAGTTACTATTTTTTAATAATAAAGAGGAAAAGGGGCTCAAATACGAGCTCCTTTTTTATTTATATGCCTTTTTGTTTTTTATTAAGGTTTAAAAAATTATTTTTGCGAATCTTTATTCGTACGATTTGTCAAGAATAAAGCAAAGTCATATTAATTACGAATCAAAGTGATTAAAAAATCTCAATAAATGAAAATTAAAGATAAGCTTGTAGAGGTACATTTGGATATGTTGAATGATAAGATCGATGTGTTTCAAAGTATGATAGACTCTATGACAGAAGATGCGCAGAATGATGCGAAAAGCTCGGCAGGTGATAAGCACGAAACTGCGTTGGCAATGATGCATTTAGAACAAGATAACTTACGAAAAAAAGTAAATGAAGCTATAGATCAAAGAGCTATAGTATCGAGAATAGATCCGGAAAGAAGATCTGAATTTATTGAATTTGGAAGTTTTGTTAGAATTAATTCTATCTATTTGTTCTTTTCTGCTGCTTTACCAAAGGTTTTTATTGACGAATTTGCAGTTTTAGCTATATCTATGGATGCTCCGCTTGCTAAGGCATTGGTAGGTAGAAGATTGTACGATGAAGTGACCTATAACGGATCTGTATTTACCATTTTTGAATTGGAATAAAAGAATCAAATAGCCTTAATGCTAGGTCTAAAGCCGTAATACTTAATTGATATTGCGGCTTTATTTTGCTTTGTACAAGAACGGTTTTCTAACAAAAAATAATTTGTTTGAGACTGGGTAAAACACTCAAAATGCGAAATATGCTTAAAAAAGTATTACATTTTAAGCGATACTACTCTGAAATGGATGTTTTATCTTTATTCCGTAAGTAGGATGAGTGTTGCTGAGGTTAAGCTATTTTGTTGCAAAACAACATGATTTTATTATCAAACAGGTCCGTGGTTAGAAATAAATAATTAGTACCACCATCTTTTACTTTCCATTTTTTTCTTATTTCCTCTACTTTCATCGGGAAGTTACGAGTTGTTATATTTCCTTTAAAAGTACTTAAATGAGATTTGATGTACTGTTTGTTAAAAGGGAATGCTGCTGTAATTTCAAATTTTCTTCCAGGAAAGTCAATTAAGGCATTTGAAGTGTAAAGCTGTGTGTGCTGTTGAAGCTTTTTTAGTTGAAAATGCTGACCGATAAAATTGAATTTACCCGTTTTCATCAAAGCGGCGTTAGGCTCATAGAGATACTTTAAAGGTTCTGAATATGAAATGTGTGCTTCTTCTTCAAGAGGGACTCTAACGGTGTCTGTTTTGTTTTTCTGAATGTTGGTAGCTACTAATTCAATTGTGCCTTGATAGTTTTTGTCTAGAATCCAAAGCAACTCTTTAACTTCATTGTCTAGCGCTACAATATGGATTTCTTTAACGTTTTTCAGTTCTGTAAGTCCTGCTGTAATATCGAGTAATGGCGCCGTTTTTAAAAGTATGGTGTTTGTGTATTTAAAATAAGTATCTAATAAATCAGGTACATTAGGCGTGCAATCTCTTAAAAAGAAAACTTTTTCTTTACTTTGGTTTCTTCGAGCAGGATCTACATAAATACAATCCCATTGGGTTTGATTTTCCTCTAAATATACAGTGCTGTCCGTAGTGATGCACGTAATGTTATTTGCTTGGAGTACTTCAAAATTATGGCTGACGATTTCGCTTAGTTCTGGTTGTTGTTCACAATGAACGACTTCTCTAAATTGTTTGGAAAAATAGTAACAGTCAATTCCAAAACCTCCCGTAAGGTCGATCAATCGATTTCCAGAGCAAAGCGAAGCTTTATAAGAAGCACAGACTTCAGATGAGGTTTGTTCTACCGATAGCTTTGAAGGATAGAGTATATGCGGTGCCGTATACCAAGTAGGTAGTTTTGTTTTAGCACGTTGTTTGGACTCTATCTGCTGTAAAATATCCGTATAAGCTAGTTCAGGAAAAGGGTTTTTTTGTAAAGCGAGTGTAACAATGTTTTTACAGAGTGACTCTGTAATGAAATTTTGTACCTCGGACTGTAATAATGTATTTTTCAATTATAAATTTTTGGTTAGTAGCTGAACGATTTTATTATTTGGGAGGAATTCTTTTCCAATAACTTTTAAACAAGTGTAAATTGGAATTGCAACGATCATTCCGAAAACTCCAGTAAACATACCACTTGCAAGTACAACAATGAAAATTTCTAACGGATGTGATTTTACGCTGTTTGAGAAAATAACGGGTTGGTTAATGCTGTTGTCTATAATTTGAATAATAAAAATTCCAATCATTACAGATAAAGCTTTAGGGATTACAACAGCATTGAAATCCTCACCAATATAGCTTAGCATGGTAAATAAAACACCAATGATGTTTCCAATTAAAGGTCCGATATATGGGATGATATTTAATAACGCACATAAAAAAGCAATCATTACAGCACCTTTTACTCCAAAAGTCAAGAATACGATTAGACATAAAATAAAGATGATGATCATTTGTAAAATCAATCCAACAAAATAACGTGACAGTAAATTGTTGATTTTATGTAGGGATGCAAGCGCTTTATTCGAGTGCTTAATCGGCAATATTTTTTTAAATTGATATTGTAGAATCGCTTGGTCTTTTAAGAAAAAGAAGGTTATAAATAAGGTTGATGCTAAACCAATTCCAATGCCACTTAACGTTCCGATTATTGAATTTAAAAGATTGGGAACAAAGTTAAGATTGAAATGGGAAGACATTTCTGAGGCATTTATGATTTTTTCTAAGCTAAACCCTCTTGAACTTAAAAAATGATCTAATTGAACAACAAGACTATTGAAGTTTTCTTGAAGTTGATGTGTGTTTAATACAGATAAGTTTTGCGCTTGTGTTGTAAATAAAGGCACAAACATAAAGAAGAATCCTGTGATTACAGCAAGAAATAAAAGCATGGTAATGATTACCGAAAATAT
>JASLDM010000139.1 GCA_030151565.1 Flavobacterium sp.
ACTTGCGTAGCAGCGTTTTTAAATTGATTATACACAACTTGAATAGAATCATATTGTCCAGAAACAAAAGTATCCATCAATTTCTGAGCGATTACAGCAGTTGACTCGAAACTTAAATCATCAAATAATGCACTATCGTTTTCAAAAACTGGAAATCCTTTTCGAAGTCCATCATGCCCTTTTTTTCCAATAGTCAACAGATCAATACTTGCACCTTTAAACCTAGTAGCCTTAAGGTTATTAATTTGTTTTATAACATTGGCATTGAAAGCCCCACAAAGTCCTCTATTAGACGTAACCACTACCAACAAAACATGTTTAACTTCACGTTGCTCAGAAAAAACACCTGAATTGTCACCTTCCAAGGTAGCACTAATGTTTTGAATCAGCTCCGTAAGTTTTTCAGCATAGGGACGCATCGCAGTAATTGAGTCTTGAGCTTTTTTAAGCTTCGCTGCAGAAACCATCTTCATTGCTGAAGTAATCTGCATCGTAGATCCAATTGATGTAATCCTATTACGTATTTCTTTAAGATTTGCCATTTACTTATAATCTTGTAAATTAGAGAAAAGCAATTGCGTACAATTGCTTTTCATCAAGTCTAATTATTAATATTTTGATGATACTTCTTTAGCAACTTTTTCTAAAACAGCAGTAACTTCATCAGTTAACTTACCTGCTTTAAGTGCGTTTAAAATATCTTTATGAGTCATGTTTAATACGTCTAAGTATTCTTTTTCGAATTCTTTAACTTTATCAACAGGAACATTTCTCAATAAATTTTTAGAACCAGCATAAATAATCGCTACCTGATCTTCCACCTTGTAAGGATCATTTACTGCTTGTTTCAAAATCTCTACGTTACGACGTCCTTTCTCAATTACATTTAAAGTAACAGCATCTAAATCAGAACCGAATTTAGCAAAAGCTTCTAATTCACGGAACTGAGCTTGGTCTAACTTAAGTGTACCTGCAACTTTTTTCATCGATTTAATCTGCGCACTACCTCCAACACGAGATACAGAAATACCTACGTTAATTGCAGGACGAACTCCTGAGTTAAATAAATCTGACTCTAAGAAAATCTGACCGTCAGTAATAGAAATTACGTTAGTTGGGATGTATGCAGAAACGTCACCAGCTTGTGTTTCAATAATTGGCAAAGCCGTTAATGAACCTCCACCTTTTACAAATGGACGAATAGATTCTGGTAGATCATTCATGTTTTTTGCGATTTCATCATCACCAATTACTCTAGCAGCACGCTCTAATAATCTTGAGTGAAGATAGAAAACGTCCCCAGGGTACGCTTCACGTCCTGGTGGGCGACGAAGAATCAAAGACATCTCACGGTAAGCAACCGCTTGTTTTGATAAATCATCATATACAATTAAAGCTGGACGACCTGTATCACGGAAATACTCTCCGATTGCAGCACCCGCCATAGGAGCATATACTTGCATTGGAGCAGGATCAGAAGCATTTGCTGCAACGATGATTGTATAATCCATCGCACCTTTTTCTTCTAATGTTTTTGCAATAGATGCAACAGTTGAAGCTTTTTGCCCAATAGCTACATAAATACAATATACTGGTTGCCCTGCATCGTAAAATTCTTTTTGATTTAAAATGGTATCGATACAAACCGTAGTTTTTCCCGTTTGACGGTCACCAATAACCAATTCACGTTGACCACGTCCAACTGGAATCATCGCATCAACAGATTTAATTCCTGTTTGCAACGGCTCAGTAACTGGTTGACGGAAGATAACTCCAGGAGCTTTACGCTCTAAAGGCATCTCGAATAAATCACCACCAATAGCACCTTTACCATCGATTGGGTTACCCAAAGTATCCACAACACGACCTACCATTTTTTCTCCTACTTTAAGAGAAGCAATACGCCCTGTTCTTTTTACAATAGCACCTTCTTTAATTTCTTGTGATGGTCCTAACAATACAATACCTACATTATCTTCATCTAGGTTAAGAACCATTGCTTCAAGTCCATTTTCGAATTGAACTAGCTCTCCGTATTCAGCGTTAGCTAACCCGTAAACACGAGCTACACCATCTCCAATTGAAAGAACGGTTCCTACTTCTTCTAAAGAAGCATCAGAATTAAAACCAGATAACTGTTTTTTTAAAATTGCTGAAATTTCAGCAGGATTGATTTCTGCCATTTTATTATATGTTTATACACGAAATTCGTGCGGTGATTTTTAATTTGTTAACTCTCTTTTTAATACATGCAATTGATTTGCCAATGAAGCATTAAATTGCTTATCTCCAATTCTTAAAATGAACCCTCCTAAAACATTAGGATCAACCACATTAGTAATGGTCACCTTTTTAGAAGATATTTCATTTATTTTCTGAAGTACTTTAGCCTCTAATGCCGCGTCCATAGGAAAAGCCGTTGTAACGGTCGCTTTTTCTAATCCACGTTGCTCATCGTAAAGCTCTTGAAATTTAAAAGCGATTGCTCCAAGAATATTCAAACGTTTGTTTTGCAACAAAAGCTCAAATAATTTTTTAGTTTCTGGTGTAACGTTAGTGAACACCTCAGAAACAGCATTCAACTTCACACTTCCTTTAACAATAGGATTTGAAAGAAACGTCTTTAACTCTTCGCTTTGAGAAACTGATTCAGAAATAAGGATCATGTCATTATTAATCGCATCAGAATTACCCTTTTCAGTAGCATTCTCAAGCATCGCTTTAGCATATCGTGCAGCTGCTCTAGTGCCTATCATAATGATTCTTAGTTTAATTTAACGTCTCCTAGCATCTTCTCAACCAATTGTGTTTGAGCCTCTTTATTTGCTAATTGATCTTTTAATAATTTCTCTGCAATGTCAATTGAAAGTGAAGATACTTGTCCTTTCAATTCTTTCAATGCTGCATTTTTCTCACTTTCAATAGTAGCTTTCGCTTGAGCAATTAATTTCTCGCCTTGAACTTGAGCTTCTTCTTTAGCATCAGCAATTAATTTTTCTTTAAAATCACGAGCATCTTTAAGCATAGCATCACGCTCAGCTCTTGCTTCAGCTAATAACTTTTCATTATCAGCTTTCAAGTTAGCCATTTCTCTTTTAGCATTTTCAGCAGCAGCCAAAGCATCGGTAATTCCTTCTTCACGTGCTTCTAAAGCATTGATGATTGGTTTCCACGCGAATTTCCCTAAAACTACAACTAAAACCACTAAAATGATTAATTGCCAGAAAAATAATCCAAAACTAAAATCGTTAATTAACTTATCCATCTAAATCTAAATTATACTTTTAATATCTTATTTTTTGTTTAATTAAGAATATCTGCAACCAACCGTTGCAGATATCTTTCTTTGTTTTCTTGGATTATTTTCCTAAGATTAAAGCACCGAATGCTAAACCTTCCAATAACGCTCCAATGATAATCATCGCAGTTTGGATTTTTCCAGCAGCTTCTGGTTGACGAGCAATTGCGTCCATTGCAGAAGAACCGATTTTACCTAAACCTAAACCAGCACCAATAACGATTAAACCAGCTCCAATAATTGTTGGGATTTCCATAATAAATGAATTATATATAATTAAACAAAATTTTTATTCCTAATTTCCTAGTGCTCTTCGTGTTCTTGAACTGCCATCCCAATAAATAAAGAAGACAACATTGTAAAGATAAAAGCTTGTAAAAAGGCGATCAAAATCTCTAGCACAGTTAAAAACAATGTTAATGCAAAAGAGATTCCTACTGCTCCACCAACACCTAATGATTGCTTGTATAAAAACACAACCGCAATTAACCCCATCACAACAGAGTGACCTGCAGTAATATTGGCAAATAAACGAATCATTAATGAGAATGGTTTAATTAAAGCACCCAAAATTTCAATTGGCGCTAAGAATATTTTCATTGGCCACGGCACACCTGGCATCCAAAATATATGTTTCCAGTGATCACTATTACCACTAACGTGAGTAATTACGAAAGTAAAAATAGCCAAACAAGCCGTTACTGATAAACTCCCTGTAACGTTAAACCCTAGCGGTGTTAATCCCAATAAGTTCAACAAGAAAATCAAAAAGAAAACGGTTAACAAATAAGGCATGAATTTTTTATACTGATTCACCCCAATATTCGGAATTGCCATCTCGTCACGTACATATAAAACCAATGGCTCTAAAACACGAGCAAAACCTTTCGGCAACGTATTTGGACCTTTTTTATATGTTTTAGCCAATCCTAAAAACATAACAAACAACAAGATAGTTGTAAAAAACAAGGACGCAACATTTTTAGTAATTGAAAAATCTAATGGCTTTTCGTTTGCTGGAAACCCTTTTTCATTGTATTCAATGTGTCCAGCTTCGTTTGTTTTATAAATTTTACCGTGGTATAATTTATACGTTTGCCCTCCTTTTTCTACTAATTTATTTCCATGATCAAACTCCGAAGACATGAAAACTTTCAATCCATTATCGATTAAGATAACGGGTAATGGAAAACCGTAATTCTTACCTTTAGCTTCATCCGAAAAGAAAACAAAAGAATAATCATCTTTTAAATGGTGCTCAATGTGTTCGGCCACTTTCTGTGCCTGAGTTTTTTCAGACTCAGGAACTCCATGTCCATCAATGTGCTCGATTGTTTCCGCTACTGATTCCTCCAATTGTTCGGCAGTAGAATTGGTCTGTGAAAATACAGGGGTTATCGCAAAAAGGATAACGGCTAATAAATTCAGTGATTTCTTGACAGTCACCATACCTTAACTTCTTAATTTTTTATGGTTCTTAAAATTTTGTGCAAAACTACAATATATTATTAACTCCTGCACCCTAAATGAAACTTTTTTTTTTAAGCAATACGCACTTACCCTATTTTCTTATTCAAAATTGCATAAGCAATTACAGCATCTAAAGCGAGAAAAAGCATAAAACCAACTAAAAAATTGTATTTTAAAAAGCTAGACGCCCCCTCAATCTCTAATCCCTTATTAATAAATATATAGCTAGCTACAGCACGCAAAGTAATTAATCCTAAAAAAACAAAGCCAAAATTAGCAGGCATAACGCGATAAATCCCAATTAACGCAAAGAAAAACAAAGCCGTAAATATCAATTCAAAACTATAAATCCCTATCAACGAATAATTAAACTGATCCCATTCACTTTGCAAATTAGCAACATACAATAAGCCAGTATGAGCTGCAAAAGCTAAAATAATTACACTTAATATTCCTATTAAAAACTTCGTATTTGTCTTATTTATCATCCCTTTTGTTTAGTTGATTTACTTGATTGACTACTTGAATTAGCGCCACTATAACGCCGAGCAAAGTTATCAATTGCGACCAAATCTCCGACTCTAAATTCATTTTTTTAGTTATCCACCCTCCAAAAAGGTGAAATATATAAATTACCGCTCCCATTTGGATAGGCATCGAGGTTAATGTCAACCATTTATTTGCGCCCCCTTTTCTTCCCTTCTTCATCTTCAATTTTAATCCCTGTCATTGTACAACTTGCTTTGAAAACAGCTCCTGGCTCAACCGATAATTTACCAACAATAACCTCTCCTTCAATACTTGCGGTCGCCTTAACAATCAATGTATGCTCAACGGTAATATCTCCTTCCAAAACCCCTTCAATATCCGCATTTTTACAAACCACATTCCCTTTCACAACACTCTTAGGCCCTAAAACCACCCGCCCAGATGTAGTAAGATTTCCTGTCAAAATACCATCTAAACGAATATCAGCATGCGTTTCAATTGTCCCTACAATAGTCGTTCCTTCAACAATTCTATTTGTTCTTCCTAATAAATCGGTATAATTTTTCCCCGTTTTCTTAAACATAATTTATTCTATTTTCATTGCCAGAAACTCTTCCCAATTCTTCTTAATTTGTACCACTGCATAATTTTCTGAAGATATATAATACGCCTCTTCACTAATCAAATATTCTTTTGAAAGCCCCAAAAAGGATGTAACAGCCTCAGCATTTTTTCTGCTTGACAAACCATGGATAACGAAAAACACCTTATCCTTACTATAATAATCCTTAGAAAACTTAACCCCTGAATGCTGTCTATCTAAAGCATACCTTCTCAGCTTACTCTCTAAAAGTCCGCTTGAATCCAATTTACTCGCTTCAATCACATATATAATTTTCCAACTATCCGACTGATTTGCAGTAAGCTTTTTCGATTCTAATACACCTATGTCTTGATTCGTTATTCGTTCAGCTTCTTTACCTTCAGGCATAGAAGCATACGTTAAAGCTACATAATTCAAGGCTTTTTTATAAGCTTCTACACCGTCTAATCTTCCGACTACATTTGCCTTAAGCAATTCGAATTTACTCAAATAATCATCATCTGAAAACTGCTCAATAGCTTGATTCACTTTTTGAAAAACTGCCAAATACTCCCCCTGTTCAAACTCACGATATAATTTAACATAAACCTGTTCTGATGATTCTTCAAACTCCCCTTGAATAGGCTTATTTTGTAGTAATGCGGCATATCTAGATGATGGATATTCGGCAATAATTTTATTTCTCATTACTGATGCCTTATCCGGAGAGATACTTCCATAAATCTTATACAACTTATACATTGCAGGCAAAACCAAACGCTCTTCAGGATCAAATAACAACAAGCTCTCTAACCTCTCAGCGCCTAATTCAAATTCAGAAAATTTCTCACTATAAATAGCTCCCAATTGGTAATAAGCGAAATCTCGATCTTTCTTCAATGCCTGTATCTCTTCAATATCCGCAGGAATTTGCTCCGTATAAAAAGCTACTGAATACCTACTATCTTCTACAGCCTCTTGAGTCGATTTAGTAGTCCCCGTACTTTCTACAATTTCCTCTAATTCAATTGTTGTTTGATTATCGGAACTCCATCGCCAATTATCTTGAAGCACACGATTACCCCATCTCTTTTTAAAATCTACTTTCCCGAATGCCACAGCATTTTGAGAATAAAAATAAAAACCTGTTTTACCTTGTCCCGACCCACTTGAAGCAGAGGTTGATTGCATAATTGCACTTCCAAAATCAGGCATATTAAAAAAATCCGAATTAGTCCCAGATGCTCCTTTTAACTGCTTGTTTAATTTTCTAAAATCGTCTTTTCTCAATTGATTGATATAATTCTGAAAGTAGGAGTCGCGCTCTATTCCACTCATTGCAACTAATCGTAGAATACTATCATTCTCTTTTGCTGTTTTTTCATACAAAATTACATCGTGAAGACTTTCTCTTTTTTTTGCAATTCTATAAGCATCATTACTTTTAGCAGGTAAAATTGACATAGCACTATCATAGTACTGTCCGGCAAATTCATATTTAGCTGTATTAAAGTAAATTTCCCCAACATCTATATAATTTCGAGCTTTCAATTGTTCATCGCCATTACTCTTTTTTATAGATTCTTTTAAATATGAAATTGCTTTTGGATTATTATCATTCTTTTCATAAAACAGCCCCACTTGCCTATTTATCAAATCCAAATATGGTCGATTCTCTCTATCTTTTAGCAGCTTTCGATACTTGTCTAAAAAAACAATTGTATCAGAAGCCTTCAATTCTTGATTAGAAAATTGATTTGCGTGAGCCTGAATAACGTAATTTCTTGGAGATTTTCTATTCATATCAATTACCTCTTGAAAAAAAGTAACAGCATCATTTTTTCTATCCAATTGACCTGAAAGTTGTCCCAATATAAAAGTGTATCGAGCTTTTTCTTCTGAACTATTCGTAAGGTTTCTTGCTTCTTTTAATGGAACAGCTGCACTATCTAAATAATTAAGATTAAGATAAGCTTGAGCCAAAGTAGCGTAAGCATCTGCTTTTACCTGCCCTTTTAACTTTCCTTCTTTAAACATGTCCTTTAGATTCTGAATCGCTAATTCATCATACATCAAGCGTAAATTTGTTTTTTCACGCCAAACTTTTGCTTCATTTATTTTATCACTACTCGGATATTTATACAGAATATAGTTAAAAGCCTCTAAAGCAGGAATAAACCTATTATCATAGTAACGTGACTTGGCTAGCAGAAGATAAGCCTCATCCATTTGCGGGTTTTTCTCACGTCCACCAATATACATAGAATGTTTTTGGATAGCTTTTGTTGCTTTCTTTTCAGCCACTTGAAAGTCGGGATCTTTAGGCTCATCTGCAGCAAGCAAATCTGCTTCAACCTGCATTCGTTCAATCGGAAGAATCTCCCAAAAGTTGTCGTAATAATTCTCCAATAAGTTGGCGTATCCTTTATCAAAGGCTAAATTCCCATTATACAAAACATTGTATTTGGTGGTTGTAGCATGATATCCTCGATTAAGTGCCGCGTCTTTTTTTGTAGAACAGCTCCCTATCAAAACACCAATCACGGCAATCAAAAGGTATTTAGCGCAATGTTTCTTCAATGTTTATATTTTTTATGTAAAAACTTAAAAATGACATTTTTAGTATATTCAAAGCTGTAAAAATACACCTCTTTTCTTAAAAAAAGTTGCTTTTTAATAAATAAAAAACCTGCACAACAAAATTGCAATGCAGGCTATTGGTTACTAACTTCCAATTATCATAAATACCTATAAGTAGCTTTATCCTTTAAAATGTTACAAAAAAACCACTTGATTTAAAATCAAATGGTCTTTTTTGTTTTTCATAGCAACTCTACTCTTAAAGTTATTATAAGTAACCCAAAACATATGCCAAAACCAAAAAACTTCACATCCTTTTAAGCTAATAAAAGAACAAAATACTGATAACAAATGATTTGAATAAGTGTTTTTTTAAATGGCATACAATTGACAAATTTCTATTTTACTATTTATATTTGTAGAAAATTTAATCAAGATTACACACTATGAGAAAAGATATAGAAATTCCAGAAGTAAAAGATGTTGAAATTGCAGCCGTTTTAGAATGGAACGAAGATTTTATGCAAGACACTTGGTATGCTTACCTTTTCAATAACACTCCAGAAGATCTGGAGGCTATCCTCATTACGTCTCAAGCAAAAGGAGAGATTGATGGCGAACCACGTCAATCAAGTTTATTCAGACACGCTTTTCCAAAACTTAACGCTAACCAATCCTTGAAAATAGAGCTACTTGATGAGGCGATTTTTCAATTAGACAATGAATTTATGCTAAGCTTTTTTTCCAAAGGAACGCTATTCGATAAAAAATATATATTAAAAGCTGGTAGCATCACAAAAGAATCCATTTCAACTTTAAAAAATTCAGAAAAAAAAGGAATACTAGCTATGTAAGCTAGCGAAACTATATTGATAAAAAAGGCCTTTCAACTAATTGAAAGGCCTTTTTTATTGTTTAATTTTTTGCTTTATTGGGAGGAAATAATAATGAAATAATTACTGACAACAATAAAACACCGCCAATTACTGATAATGAAACCATTGATTCTATATGATAAAATGGAGATATAATCATTTTTATTCCAATAAAAGATAGAATTATTGCTAGTCCGTATTTCAACTTTGTAAACTTATCCATGAAGTTGGCCAGTAAGAAATATAATGATCGCAATCCTAAAATAGCAAAAATATTAGACGTATACAATATGAATGGGTCATCTGGAGCAATTGCAAAAATTGCTGGAATACTATCTACAGCAAAAACCAAATCCGTAAATTCTATAACTACTAAAGCTACAAAAAGCGGAGTAACCATTTTCACTCCATTTTTAACTGTAAAAAAACGATCTCCATCGTAACTGTCGCTTACTTTAAAAAAGCGATGAACTAACTTTACCGCAGGATTCTTAGACAAATCTTTTTGCTCTTCATTTTCGTGATCGCTAAACCACGACTTAATCCCAGAAACAAGCAAGAAAACTCCAAATATGGTAAGAACCACATTAATTTGAACTTCTTGACCAAACACCATCATTTCTGGTAAATACGTATGATTGATTAACTCAACTCCCGCAAAAATAAATATTGCTCTAAAAATTAAAGCTCCAATTATTCCCCAAAACAACACGCGATGATGCAGTTCCTTAGGAACATTAAAAAAAGAAAAGACAAGAATAAATACAAATAGATTATCAATCGACAACGCCTTTTCTATCCAATAGGCAGATTGAAATCGAGCAAAATTCTCAAAATCCATATAATAATAGATAACCCCACTAAAGGCCATCGAAAGCCCGATCCAAACAACAGTCCAAATCAACGCTTCTTTTGTAGAGACAACATGACTGTTTTTATTAAAAACACCCAAGTCCAATAGCAACATAACGAAAACAGCAATTCCGAAAACAGACAAAATTCCGGGATGATTAATCAAATGATCCATTTATTTATTTTTTAATTGAGACAAAACTAAATGTAAAAAACTACTCCAAGAGAACCAACATAAAACACTGAAATTAAGCAAATTAAAAATAGATCTAGCTAAGAAACATTAAACACAAAAAAAGCCAACCTTTTGATAATCAAAAGACTGACTTTAAATATTATATCATTTTCAAAAAGACGCTCTTTTATCTTTTTTTAATCCAATTTATCTGTTAATTTTTTAAATGTTTTCTTAGGATCTTTGCCGAGATATAAAATATCATAAACAGCATCAATTATTGGAGTTTTCGCTCCATATTTTTGATTTAATTCATAAGCACTTTTAGTAGCATAATATCCTTCGGCAATCATACTCATTTCCATCTGCGCAGACTTTACTGTATATCCTTTACCAATCATGTTTCCAAACATTCTATTCCTAGAAAAAAGCGAATATCCAGTAACTAACAAATCTCCTAAATAAGCTGAATCGTTAATATTTCGTTTCATTTTATGGACTTTTTGAATGAATTTCTTCATCTCGCGTATCGCGTTACTCATCAATAAGGCCTGAAAATTATCTCCATATCCTAGTCCGTGCGCAATTCCACAAGCAATAGCATAAATATTTTTCAACATAGCTGCATACTCAGTACCCACGATATCATCCGAAATTTTCACTTTGATATAATGACTGCTAAGACACTTTTTGATAATAGCCGCACGATCAAAATTACCACAAGCAATTGTGATATAAGATAATCTTTCTAAAGCGACTTCTTCAGCATGACAAGGCCCTGTAATGACTCCTATATTATCATACGGAATCTCATAAACTTGATGAAAATGTTCACCAACAATCAAACTAGTTTCAGGAATAATTCCTTTAATTGCAGAAATAATAACCTTTTCCTTTAAACTAACTTGTAAATTTTGAAGCTCATCGTTTAAAAATGCAGATGGAATCGCAAAAACCACATAGTCTGCATACTTTATGGCTTCGTTAATATCATTAGTTAAAAGCAATTGGTCGATGTCAAACTCTACCGAGCTAAGATAATTTGGATTTCGGAAGTTTTCTTTGAGCTCTTCAATTGCATATGTACTACGCATATACCAAGCTATTTGAGAAAGATTTTCGCTAAGCATTTTTACTATTGCAGTTGCCCAACTACCGCCTCCTATAACTGCAAATTTTGGATAATCATTCATACTTTTAGGGTTCTTCTGTATCAAAAGTAATTAAAAAACTAATTTATAGCAATTACTAAGTAGAAAGAGCTTTAATAAATGTATTGAGGATATTTTGAAATAATATTAAAAAAAAGATTTAAATAGACACATTAGTCTCAATAGAGATAAGAATGTAATAATTATAGGCAAAACAACGAATTAATTTTAAAATACTGAAACTAGAAAAAAATTCTCTTTTCTGTTTTAATTAACATTTCAGAATATTTTAAATAATTTAATCGTTCGTAGATACTAAAGTTTTGGTTTTAGGAGTTATATTAGTGTGTAATGAAGTTATACACCTTTTATTATTTGTTATTTGTATCTAAAGCGTTTGGCTGAAAAAGGTTAAACGCTTTATTTTTTAATTCTCTAAACTTTTAATAGTTTTTAATTAAAATTACCAAATCAAGATTGGCTTTCCCAACTCATCAACTGACTAAGTATTAAAGCCCTAGAATCATCTTTTATTTGTTTTTTATCAACTTGTGATTTCCCATTGGTTTCAATAAAACTATGTACAACAACGGGTACTTTACCAGGCTTTCCAGCAAAAAAATCAAATGGAAACAACTTTTTTAAGTATCCAAAAGACATAGGTACAATTGGGATTTGATATTCGACTGCCAATCGAAAAGCACCATCTTTAAAAGAATCCAAAACAACAGTAGTATCATCAGGAACACCACCTTCTGGAAAGATACAAATACTCAATCCTTGGTCTAATCTAGCTTTCGCACTTACAAAAACATCCATTCTACTTTTAGCATCACTTCTGTCAACTAAAATACAAGTTCGTTTATAAAAATATCCAAAAATAGGAATCTTAGCCAGCTCCTTTTTCCCTACAAAAACAAATGGATTATCTTTAACCAATATCAACATTAGCATTACATCCATCATAGACGTATGATTGGCTATAAACATATAGCTCTGTCCTTTTTCTAATTCCTGTTCCCAGTTAGCCTCATAACGAAAACCCATTCCGAAAAAAACCGCTTTTGCCCAAACACGAGCAACAACAAAAAAATAAGGATATGTTTTGTCGTTCCAAATCGTAAGCACTAGCAATGGTGATAAAACTAAAATCACTACAAGCATCAAAAGGTAAAACCAAGCTCGCCATAACATCCAAAAGCCATAATTTAATAACTTCATTCAAATTTATTTTTAATATCTCTTCAAGAAAACAGAATTCAAAAATACAGATTAATAATACGACTATATCTATTTTTTATAAATCTCAACAAAATAGTTGTTAATCACTCCTTAGTATTTAGGACATCTTTACTTATTTATCGCGCTCAAAATTATATTACAAACGGCATTTCCTGTATATTTGTAGCTAAACTTTGATAAAATATAAAATGGCTAAAATTCTAACCGGAGTACAAAGCACAGGAACTCCACACTTAGGAAATCTTTTAGGAGCAATAATACCTGCTGTAGAAATGGCAAACCTAAAAGAAAATGAGTCTTTTCTATTTATTGCTGACTTACATTCAGCAACACAAATAAAAGACGCTAAACTACTACATGAAAACACTTATAGTGTTGCAGCTGCTTGGCTTGCGTGTGGATTAGACCTTAATCATGTTACTTTTTATCGACAATCAGATGTACCACAAACAACTGAACTCACTTGGTATCTAAGCTGTTTTTTTCCATATCAACGTCTAACTTTAGCACATTCTTTCAAAGACAAAGCTTCTCATTTAGCCGATGTAAATGCAGGTCTATTTAGCTACCCTATGCTAATGGCTGCAGACATTTTGCTTTACGATGCAGAATTTGTACCCGTTGGAAAAGATCAATTACAACACCTTGAGATCACTAGAGATGTTGCTTCTAGATTTAATCATCAAATGGGAGAAACCTTCGTTTTACCTGAAGCAAAAATTGAGGAGGAAATCATGATTATCCCTGGAACAGATGGAGAAAAAATGAGTAAATCAAGAAACAACTTCATTAATATTTTCCAAGAAGATAAGCCTTTACGCAAACAAGTAATGGCTATTGAAACAGATAGCACACCTCTTGAAGAACCTAAAAACCCTGATACTTGTAACGTATTTGCTATTTATAAATTACTAGCAACTCCAGCACAAATATCCGAAATGAGAACAAATTATGAAGGCGGAAATTATGGGTATGGTCATGCAAAACAAGCTCTATATGAACTTATTCTAACACGTTTTGAAAAAGAAAGAAAAACATACGACTACTACATTAACAACATTGATGAGATAGATCAGCTTCTACAAATTGGTGCAGCAAAAGCTTCTAAAATTGCCCAGAATACGCTTTCAAGAGTACGTGAAAAACTAGGTTATAGAAAATAAATGCACACAACTTTAAACTTACAGTCCTTTTATACGTCACTAGGACTAAATTACCAATATATTAATACAAATGTAGAGAGCAGCGCATACAATGCCTGCTCTTTTCTTTTAAATAAAAAAATAGTTCTCTATAGAAAATCGAAAATTACTCCGAAAAAAATAGGCCAATTTGTAGCAATTTGGAAACGAGATGAACTTGGAAAAACAAGAGCTTATGAAGAGAGCGACAACTTAGATTTTTTAATCATCTATGCGGAGAGCGAAACAGAAACAGGTGAATTTATTTTCCCAAAACACCTTTTAATAGATAAAGGCATTATATCTACTAAAAATAAGGATGGCAAAAGAGGTATTCGCGTATACCCAAGTTGGGATATTCCTAACAACAAACAAGCTATTGAAACACAAAAATGGCAATTAGATTACTTTGTCAATCACAACCTAAAACCGGAACAATTAAAAAATTCGTTCAACAGCTTTATCAACCTTTAGATAATTTCAAACCATTTACCAGGAAGGGGACGAATCAATCCTTTCAGTTCCAGATTCAACAAAACAGTACTCACTTTATATACAGGCAATTGACAACCTATTGCTATTAAGTCAAGTAATTCCTTTTCATTTTTTTTCAAAAAATCAAATACAATTCGTTCATCATCTGTCAATTCAACAAATAACTCAGGTTGAATTACTTTTTTAGCTTTCTTTTTCTGCTCCCAATTCAAAGCAACTATTATATCTTTTGCAGAAGTGAGCAATTGAGCGCGATTTGATTTTATTAAATCATTACACCCTTTACTCATAGCATCAGTTACACGACCCGGAACAGCAAAAACATCTCGATTATAATCATTTGCAAAGCGGACAGTATTCATAGAGCCTCCTCGGAAAGGACTTTCTATAACAATTGTTGCCGAACAAACACCTGCTACAATTCGATTCCTTCTAATAAAATTTTCACGATCGATTTTATCAGACATCCAAAACTCTGAAACCAAACCTCCTTTTTCGCTTATCTTTTCGACATATTTCTTATGCTCAGAAGGATAAACTTGATTTAATCCATGACCTAAAATTGCAACTGTTTGCAAATCATTTTGCAAAGCGCTTAAATGCGCCGTAATATCGACCCCATAAGCCAATCCACTAACAATAATTGGATTAAAGTCTTTTAATTCAGCAACTAATTTCTCACAAAAAGAAATCCCCATAGAAGTAGCTTGACGGGTTCCAACAATACTTATAACCTTATCATTATTCCAATCTACCGGCTTATTAGAAAAAAGAAGTGTAGGCCCATCAACACATTCTTTTAAAAGCTTAGGATAGTTCAAATCCTCAAAAAAACAAACTGAAATATTATTACGAATAATTTGTTCAATTTCTTTCTCAGCAGAATCAAAAATAGTTTTATCACTAAAGCTCTTCAACAAAACATCTCCTAATCCTGGAATTTTTAATAGCATTTTAGAATCCGCACGAAAAACCTCTATTGCACTTCCAAAATACTCAATCAAACGTTTACTCAATATTGAACCAATTCCAGGTAGTTTTTGAAGGGCTAAATTATAAAACAAATTGTCGTGATCCATAGTTTAAGAATTTAGATAAACCCCTAATTTACAGATAAAAACAAAACCTTATATATTGTTAATAACATTTGTGAATAAAATTTTGTTACCTATATTGATTGTTTAACTTTGTATTATGATGATAGAGAAACATATTTCGGCTTTACTATATAGATATCAATGTGTTATCGTTCCTGGATTTGGTGCTTTTTTGACCGAAATCCAGTCAGCTCGCTTTGAAGAGGAATCCCAAACATTTTTTCCTCCTCAAAAGACACTTTCATTCAATACTCATTTAAAGCACAATGATGGCTTATTAGCCAATCATATTGCTCAACAATCTCAAAAAACATACGAAGAAGCTGTAGCTCTCATTACAACGGCTGTTGAAGCATGGAAAATAGAACTACAACTAAATCATACATTAGCACTAAAAGAGATTGGATCTTTTGAAACTAATGCTGAAAACAATTTTGTATTTGAGCCCATTACGAACACAAATTATCTACCTACTTCTTTTGGACTAAGCAGAATAATAACTGCCCCTATTGATAGAAATCCGCATATTCCTACTGCTGAAACTCCGGTAGTACCTTTAGTCGCAAAACCAAAAAGAGAATACACTTTCTTAAGATATGCAGCTATTTTTGTTATGTGCGCAGGAATTGGGGGAATTATATATCAAAACGAGTATAATGCTCACACTGTACAAGATACATTTGCTGTAAACAAAAATGTTCAAGAGCGCGTTCAAGATAAAATTCAACAAGCTACTTTTTTCATCGAAACCCCTGTGTCTCCGATTACATTAACCGTAAAAGAAGCTAAAGAAGTTCCAACACCATATCATATAGTTGCTGGTGCTTATAAAAGCGAAGAAAATGCAACAAAAGCAAGAGAGCAATTAAAAGCAAAAGGGTTTGAAAACGCATCGTATCTAGGAAAAAACAAATATGGTCTTTATCCTGTATTATACGGAAGTTTTTCTCAGATCGGAGCAGCTCAAGATGCTATGAGAACGATTCATAAAAAAGAAAACAAAGATGCATGGATATTAATCCAATAAGTCCCCTATACAAATCCTGAAAAAAACATTCAGGATTTTTTTTATTTTAATTGTCTTTATATTTGCAAAAAAAACATGGAACCAAAATTAGTATCACATTCTACCACAGTAGTAACAGACTTAGTATTACCAGGTGAAACAAACCCGCTAAACAATATGTTTGGAGGAGAACTATTAGCTCGAATGGATCGTGCTGCAAGTATTTCCGCTAGAAGACATTCAAGACGCGTTTGTGTAACGGCTTCTGTTAATCACGTTGCATTTAATCGTCCTATACCTTTAGGAAGTGTAGTTACAGTTGAAGCAAAAATATCTAGAGCCTTTAAAACATCAATGGAAGTGTTTATTGATGTTTGGATCGAAGATCGTGAATCTGGTATCAAAAACAAAGCAAATGAAGCCATCTACACATTTGTAGCTGTTGACGAAACTGGAAACCCAGTAGCTATTCCCGAAATTATCCCAGAAACAGAATTAGAAAAAAAACGTTTTGAAGCCGCATTACGCAGAAAGCAACTAAGCTTAGTTTTAGCTGGTAAAATGAACCCAAGTGATGCAACGGAATTAAAAGCTTTATTTAGTTAAGAAATGAAAAAAATACTTTTTACACTTATTGCCATTCTATGTTTAAACGTATCTTCTGCTTTAGCATGGGGAACCACAGGACATCGCGTTGTGGCTGAAGTAGCAGAGCAACTCTTAAACAGAAAGGCCAAAAGAGCAATCAAAAAAATCATCGGAGATCAAAAATTAGCCTATTGGGCAAATTGGCCAGATTTTATTAAATCCGACCCTAGTTGGAAATATGCAGATGGATGGCACTACGTAAATATCCCAGGGAATTTAAGCCGTGATGCTTTCGACAAGGAACTAGAAGCTTCAACAGATGCTAATCTATATAAAAAAGCTCTTTTTTTTATTGAAGAACTAAAAGACAAAAACCTAAGTCTTAAGAAAAAACAAGAATACCTTTATTTCCTAGTTCATATGATTGGAGATGCACACCAACCTTTACACATTGGTCGATTTGAAGATTTAGGAGGAAATAAAGTTTCAGTGGAATGGTTTCGAAAAAAGACTAATTTACATACCTTATGGGACTCAAAATTAGTAGATTTTGAACAATATAGCTATACAGAATACACGCGTGTATTAAATATCCACGATAAAAAATATAACGCACAATTAGCTTCGGGCACTTTGTTAGATTGGATTTACGACTCCTATTCTTTAGCAAACGAAATCTATAAAATAGAACCAGAAGCTTCATTAAGTTATCGCTATCATTTTGATCATAAACAAAATGTAGAAAGCCAACTTCTAAAGGGAGGTCTTCGATTAGCAAAAGTATTGAATAGTATATTCGGTTAATAAAAAAAGGGTTGTCTTTTAAAAGACAACCCTTTTTTTATTAACCGAATATACTATTCAATACTTTTGCTAATCGAAGACCTCCCTTTAGAAGTTGGCTTTCTACATTTTGTTTATGATCAAAATGATAGCGATAACTTAATGAAGCTTCTGGTTCTATTTTATAGATTTCGTTTGCTAAAGAATAGGAGTCGTAAATCCAATCTAACAAAGTGCCCGAAGCTAATTGTGCGTTATATTTTTTATCGTGGATATTTAATACACGCGTGTATTCTGTATAGCTATATTGTTCAAAATCTACTAATTTTGAGTCCCATAAGGTATGTAAATTAGTCTTTTTTCGAAACCATTCCACTGAAACTTTATTTCCTCCTAAATCTTCAAATCGACCAATGTGTAAAGGTTGGTGTGCATCTCCAATCATATGAACTAGGAAATAAAGGTATTCTTGTTTTTTCTTAAGACTTAGGTTTTTGTCTTTTAGTTCTTCAATAAAAAAAAGAGCTTTTTTATATAGATTAGCATCTGTTGAAGCTTCTAGTTCCTTGTCGAAAGCATCACGGCTTAAATTCCCTGGGATATTTACGTAGTGCCATCCATCTGCATATTTCCAACTAGGGTCGGATTTAATAAAATCTGGCCAATTTGCCCAATAGGCTAATTTTTGATCTCCGATGATTTTTTTGATTGCTCTTTTGGCCTTTCTGTTTAAGAGTTGCTCTGCTACTTCAGCCACAACGCGATGTCCTGTGGTTCCCCATGCTAAAGCAGAAGATACGTTTAAACATAGAATGGCAATA
Source organism: Flavobacterium sp. (assembly GCA_030151565.1). Taxonomy (GTDB): domain Bacteria; phylum Bacteroidota; class Bacteroidia; order Flavobacteriales; family Flavobacteriaceae; genus Flavobacterium. The sequence goes on from JASLDM010000139.1 coordinate 18,687, forward strand.
AGTGTAAAAAGTATTTTTTTCATTTCTTAACTAAATAAAGCTTTTAATTCCGTTGCATCACTTGGGTTCATTTTACCAGCTAAAACTAAGCTTAGTTGCTTTCTGCGTAATGCGGCTTCAAAACGTTTTTTTTCTAATTCTGTTTCTGGGATAATTTCGGGAATAGCTACTGGGTTTCCAGTTTCGTCAACAGCTACAAATGTGTAGATGGCTTCATTTGCTTTGTTTTTGATACCAGATTCACGATCTTCGATCCAAACATCAATAAACACTTCCATTGATGTTTTAAAGGCTCTAGATATTTTTGCTTCAACTGTAACTACACTTCCTAAAGGTATAGGACGATTAAATGCAACGTGATTAACAGAAGCCGTTACACAAACGCGTCTTGAATGTCTTCTAGCGGAAATACTTGCAGCACGATCCATTCGAGCTAATAGTTCTCCTCCAAACATATTGTTTAGCGGGTTTGTTTCACCTGGTAATACTAAGTCTGTTACTACTGTGGTAGAATGTGATACTAATTTTGGTTCCATGTTTTTTTTGCAAATATAAAGACAATTAAAATAAAAAAAATCCTGAATGTTTTTTTCAGGATTTGTATAGGGGACTTATTGGATTAATATCCATGCATCTTTGTTTTCTTTTTTATGAATCGTTCTCATAGCATCTTGAGCTGCTCCGATCTGAGAAAAACTTCCGTATAATACAGGATAAAGACCATATTTGTTTTTTCCTAGATACGATGCGTTTTCAAACCCTTTTGCTTTTAATTGCTCTCTTGCTTTTGTTGCATTTTCTTCGCTTTTATAAGCACCAGCAACTATATGATATGGTGTTGGAACTTCTTTAGCTTCTTTTACGGTTAATGTAATCGGAGACACAGGGGTTTCGATGAAAAAAGTAGCTTGTTGAATTTTATCTTGAACGCGCTCTTGAACATTTTTGTTTACAGCAAATGTATCTTGTACAGTGTGAGCATTATACTCGTTTTGATATATAATTCCCCCAATTCCTGCGCACATAACAAAAATAGCTGCATATCTTAAGAAAGTGTATTCTCTTTTTGGTTTTGCGACTAAAGGTACTACCGGAGTTTCAGCAGTAGGAATATGCGGATTTCTATCAATAGGGGCAGTTATTATTCTGCTTAGTCCAAAAGAAGTAGGTAGATAATTTGTGTTCGTAATGGGCTCAAATACAAAATTGTTTTCAGCATTAGTTTCAAAAGATCCAATCTCTTTTAGTGCTAATGTATGATTTAGTTGTAGTTCTATTTTCCATGCTTCAACAGCCGTTGTAATGAGAGCTACAGCTTCTTCGTATGTTTTTTGAGATTGTTGAGCAATATGATTGGCTAATAAGCCATCATTGTGCTTTAAATGAGTATTGAATGAAAGTGTCTTTTGAGGAGGAAAAAATGTTTGGGATTCCTCTTCAAAGCGAGCTGACTGGATTTCGGTCAAAAAAGCACCAAATCCAGGAACGATAACACATTGATATCTATATAGTAAAGCCGAAATATGTTTCTCTATCATCATAATACAAAGTTAAACAATCAATATAGGTAACAAAATTTTATTCACAAATGTTATTAACAATATATAAGGTTTTGTTTTTATCTGTAAATTAGGGGTTTATCTAAATTCTTAAACTATGGATCACGACAATTTGTTTTATAATTTAGCCCTTCAAAAACTACCTGGAATTGGTTCAATATTGAGTAAACGTTTGATTGAGTATTTTGGAAGTGCAATAGAGGTTTTTCGTGCGGATTCTAAAATGCTATTAAAAATTCCAGGATTAGGAGATGTTTTGTTGAAGAGCTTTAGTGATAAAACTATTTTTGATTCTGCTGAGAAAGAAATTGAACAAATTATTCGTAATAATATTTCAGTTTGTTTTTTTGAGGATTTGAACTATCCTAAGCTTTTAAAAGAATGTGTTGATGGGCCTACACTTCTTTTTTCTAATAAGCCGGTAGATTGGAATAATGATAAGGTTATAAGTATTGTTGGAACCCGTCAAGCTACTTCTATGGGGATTTCTTTTTGTGAGAAATTAGTTGCTGAATTAAAAGACTTTAATCCAATTATTGTTAGTGGATTGGCTTATGGGGTCGATATTACGGCGCATTTAAGCGCTTTGCAAAATGATTTGCAAACAGTTGCAATTTTAGGTCATGGATTAAATCAAGTTTATCCTTCTGAGCATAAGAAATATGTCGAAAAGATAAGCGAAAAAGGAGGTTTGGTTTCAGAGTTTTGGATGTCTGATAAAATCGATCGTGAAAATTTTATTAGAAGGAATCGAATTGTAGCAGGTGTTTGTTCGGCAACAATTGTTATAGAAAGTCCTTTCCGAGGAGGCTCTATGAATACTGTCCGCTTTGCAAATGATTATAATCGAGATGTTTTTGCTGTTCCGGGTCGTGTAACTGATGCTATGAGTAAAGGGTGTAATGATTTAATAAAATCAAATCGCGCTCAATTGCTCACTTCTGCAAAAGATATAATAGTTGCTTTGAATTGGGAGCAGAAAAAGAAAGCTAAAAAAGTAATTCAACCTGAGTTATTTGTTGAATTGACAGATGATGAACGAATTGTATTTGATTTTTTGAAAAAAAATGAAAAGGAATTACTTGACTTAATAGCAATAGGTTGTCAATTGCCTGTATATAAAGTGAGTACTGTTTTGTTGAATCTGGAACTGAAAGGATTGATTCGTCCCCTTCCTGGTAAATGGTTTGAAATTATCTAAAGGTTGATAAAGCTGTTGAACGAATTTTTTAATTGTTCCGGTTTTAGGTTGTGATTGACAAAGTAATCTAATTGCCATTTTTGTGTTTCAATAGCTTGTTTGTTGTTAGGAATATCCCAACTTGGGTATACGCGAATACCTCTTTTGCCATCCTTATTTTTAGTAGATATAATGCCTTTATCTATTAAAAGGTGTTTTGGGAAAATAAATTCACCTGTTTCTGTTTCGCTCTCCGCATAGATGATTAAAAAATCTAAGTTGTCGCTCTCTTCATAAGCTCTTGTTTTTCCAAGTTCATCTCGTTTCCAAATTGCTACAAATTGGCCTATTTTTTTCGGAGTAATTTTCGATTTTCTATAGAGAACTATTTTTTTATTTAAAAGAAAAGAGCAGGCATTGTATGCGCTGCTCTCTACATTTGTATTAATATATTGGTAATTTAGTCCTAGTGACGTATAAAAGGACTGTAAGTTTAAAGTTGTGTGCATTTATTTTCTATAACCTAGTTTTTCACGTACTCTTGAAAGCGTATTCTGGGCAATTTTAGAAGCTTTTGCTGCACCAATTTGTAGAAGCTGATCTATCTCATCAATGTTGTTAATGTAGTAGTCGTATGTTTTTCTTTCTTTTTCAAAACGTGTTAGAATAAGTTCATATAGAGCTTGTTTTGCATGACCATACCCATAATTTCCGCCTTCATAATTTGTTCTCATTTCGGATATTTGTGCTGGAGTTGCTAGTAATTTATAAATAGCAAATACGTTACAAGTATCAGGGTTTTTAGGTTCTTCAAGAGGTGTGCTATCTGTTTCAATAGCCATTACTTGTTTGCGTAAAGGCTTATCTTCTTGGAAAATATTAATGAAGTTGTTTCTTGATTTACTCATTTTTTCTCCATCTGTTCCAGGGATAATCATGATTTCCTCCTCAATTTTTGCTTCAGGTAAAACGAAGGTTTCTCCCATTTGATGATTAAATCTAGAAGCAACATCTCTAGTGATCTCAAGGTGTTGTAATTGATCTTTTCCAACGGGTACAAATTCTGCATCGTAAAGCAAAATGTCTGCAGCCATTAGCATAGGGTAGCTAAATAGACCTGCATTTACATCGGCTAAATGAGAAGCTTTGTCTTTGAAAGAATGTGCTAAAGTTAGACGTTGATATGGAAAAAAACAGCTTAGATACCAAGTGAGTTCAGTTGTTTGTGGTACATCTGATTGTCGATAAAAAGTAACATGATTAAGGTCTAATCCACACGCAAGCCAAGCAGCTGCAACACTATAAGTGTTTTCATGTAGTAGTTTAGCGTCTTTTATTTGTGTTGCTGAATGTAAGTCAGCAATAAATAGAAAAGACTCATTTTCTTTTAGGTTTGCCATTTCTACAGCAGGTATTATTGCTCCTAAAAGATTTCCTAAGTGTGGAGTTCCTGTGCTTTGTACTCCGGTTAGAATTTTAGCCATTTTATATTTTATCAAAGTTTAGCTACAAATATACAGGAAATGCCGTTTGTAATATAATTTTGAGCGCGATAAATAAGTAAAGATGTCCTAAATACTAAGGAGTGATTAACAACTATTTTGTTGAGATTTATAAAAAATAGATATAGTCGTATTATTAATCTGTATTTTTGAATTCTGTTTTCTTGAAGAGATATTAAAAATAAATTTGAATGAAGTTATTAAATTATGGCTTTTGGATGTTATGGCGAGCTTGGTTTTACCTTTTGATGCTTGTAGTGATTTTAGTTTTATCACCATTGCTAGTGCTTACGATTTGGAACGACAAAACATATCCTTATTTTTTTGTTGTTGCTCGTGTTTGGGCAAAAGCGGTTTTTTTCGGAATGGGTTTTCGTTATGAGGCTAACTGGGAACAGGAATTAGAAAAAGGACAGAGCTATATGTTTATAGCCAATCATACGTCTATGATGGATGTAATGCTAATGTTGATATTGGTTAAAGATAATCCATTTGTTTTTGTAGGGAAAAAGGAGCTGGCTAAGATTCCTATTTTTGGATATTTTTATAAACGAACTTGTATTTTAGTTGACAGAAGTGATGCTAAAAGTAGAATGGATGTTTTTGTAAGTGCGAAAGCTAGATTAGACCAAGGATTGAGTATTTGTATCTTTCCAGAAGGTGGTGTTCCTGATGATACTACTGTTGTTTTGGATTCTTTTAAAGATGGTGCTTTTCGATTGGCAGTCGAATATCAAATCCCAATTGTACCTATGTCTTTTGGATACTTAAAAAAGTTGTTTCCATTTGATTTTTTTGCTGGAAAGCCTGGTAAAGTACCCGTTGTTGTACATAGTTTTATTGAAACCAATGGGAAATCACAAGTTGATAAAAAACAAATAAAAGATGATTCTAGGGCTTTAATACTTAGTCAGTTGATGAGTTGGGAAAGCCAATCTTGATTTGGTAATTTTAATTAAAAACTATTAAAAGTTTAGAGAATTAAAAAATAAAGCGTTTAACCTTTTTCAGCCAAACGCTTTAGATACAAATAACAAATAATAAAAGGTGTATAACTTCATTACACACTAATATAACTCCTAAAACCAAAACTTTAGTATCTACGAACGATTAAATTATTTAAAATATTCTGAAATGTTAATTAAAACAGAAAAGAGAATTTTTTTCTAGTTTCAGTATTTTAAAATTAATTCGTTGTTTTGCCTATAATTATTACATTCTTATCTCTATTGAGACTAATGTGTCTATTTAAATCTTTTTTTTAATATTATTTCAAAATATCCTCAATACATTTATTAAAGCTCTTTCTACTTAGTAATTGCTATAAATTAGTTTTTTAATTACTTTTGATACAGAAGAACCCTAAAAGTATGAATGATTATCCAAAATTTGCAGTTATAGGAGGCGGTAGTTGGGCAACTGCAATAGTAAAAATGCTTAGCGAAAATCTTTCTCAAATAGCTTGGTATATGCGTAGTACATATGCAATTGAAGAGCTCAAAGAAAACTTCCGAAATCCAAATTATCTTAGCTCGGTAGAGTTTGACATCGACCAATTGCTTTTAACTAATGATATTAACGAAGCCATAAAGTATGCAGACTATGTGGTTTTTGCGATTCCATCTGCATTTTTAAACGATGAGCTTCAAAATTTACAAGTTAGTTTAAAGGAAAAGGTTATTATTTCTGCAATTAAAGGAATTATTCCTGAAACTAGTTTGATTGTTGGTGAACATTTTCATCAAGTTTATGAGATTCCGTATGATAATATAGGAGTCATTACAGGGCCTTGTCATGCTGAAGAAGTCGCTTTAGAAAGATTATCTTATATCACAATTGCTTGTGGTAATTTTGATCGTGCGGCTATTATCAAAAAGTGTCTTAGCAGTCATTATATCAAAGTGAAAATTTCGGATGATATCGTGGGTACTGAGTATGCAGCTATGTTGAAAAATATTTATGCTATTGCTTGTGGAATTGCGCACGGACTAGGATATGGAGATAATTTTCAGGCCTTATTGATGAGTAACGCGATACGCGAGATGAAGAAATTCATTCAAAAAGTCCATAAAATGAAACGAAATATTAACGATTCAGCTTATTTAGGAGATTTGTTAGTTACTGGATATTCGCTTTTTTCTAGGAATAGAATGTTTGGAAACATGATTGGTAAAGGATATACAGTAAAGTCTGCGCAGATGGAAATGAGTATGATTGCCGAAGGATATTATGCTACTAAAAGTGCTTATGAATTAAATCAAAAATATGGAGCGAAAACTCCAATAATTGATGCTGTTTATGATATTTTATATCTCGGCAAAGATCCTAAGAAAACATTTAAAAAATTAACAGATAAATTGGATTAAAAAAAGATAAAAGAGCGTCTTTTTGAAAATGATATAATATTTAAAGTCAGTCTTTTGATTATCAAAAGGTTGGCTTTTTTTGTGTTTAATGTTTCTTAGCTAGATCTATTTTTAATTTGCTTAATTTCAGTGTTTTATGTTGGTTCTCTTGGAGTAGTTTTTTACATTTAGTTTTGTCTCAATTAAAAAATAAATAAATGGATCATTTGATTAATCATCCCGGAATTTTGTCTGTTTTCGGAATTGCTGTTTTCGTTATGTTGCTATTGGACTTGGGTGTTTTTAATAAAAACAGTCATGTTGTCTCTACAAAAGAAGCGTTGATTTGGACTGTTGTTTGGATCGGGCTTTCGATGGCCTTTAGTGGGGTTATCTATTATTATATGGATTTTGAGAATTTTGCTCGATTTCAATCTGCCTATTGGATAGAAAAGGCGTTGTCGATTGATAATCTATTTGTATTTATTCTTGTCTTTTCTTTTTTTAATGTTCCTAAGGAACTGCATCATCGCGTGTTGTTTTGGGGAATAATTGGAGCTTTAATTTTTAGAGCAATATTTATTTTTGCGGGAGTTGAGTTAATCAATCATACGTATTTACCAGAAATGATGGTGTTTGGTCAAGAAGTTCAAATTAATGTGGTTCTTACCATATTTGGAGTTTTCTTGCTTGTTTCTGGGATTAAGTCGTGGTTTAGCGATCACGAAAATGAAGAGCAAAAAGATTTGTCTAAGAATCCTGCGGTAAAGTTAGTTCATCGCTTTTTTAAAGTAAGCGACAGTTACGATGGAGATCGTTTTTTTACAGTTAAAAATGGAGTGAAAATGGTTACTCCGCTTTTTGTAGCTTTAGTAGTTATAGAATTTACGGATTTGGTTTTTGCTGTAGATAGTATTCCAGCAATTTTTGCAATTGCTCCAGATGACCCATTCATATTGTATACGTCTAATATTTTTGCTATTTTAGGATTGCGATCATTATATTTCTTACTGGCCAACTTCATGGATAAGTTTACAAAGTTGAAATACGGACTAGCAATAATTCTATCTTTTATTGGAATAAAAATGATTATATCTCCATTTTATCATATAGAATCAATGGTTTCATTATCAGTAATTGGCGGTGTTTTATTGTTGTCAGTAATTATTTCATTATTATTTCCTCCCAATAAAGCAAAAAATTAAACAATAAAAAAGGCCTTTCAATTAGTTGAAAGGCCTTTTTTATCAATATAGTTTCGCTAGCTTACATAGCTAGTATTCCTTTTTTTTCTGAATTTTTTAAAGTTGAAATGGATTCTTTTGTGATGCTACCAGCTTTTAATATATATTTTTTATCGAATAGCGTTCCTTTGGAAAAAAAGCTTAGCATAAATTCATTGTCTAATTGAAAAATCGCCTCATCAAGTAGCTCTATTTTCAAGGATTGGTTAGCGTTAAGTTTTGGAAAAGCGTGTCTGAATAAACTTGATTGACGTGGTTCGCCATCAATCTCTCCTTTTGCTTGAGACGTAATGAGGATAGCCTCCAGATCTTCTGGAGTGTTATTGAAAAGGTAAGCATACCAAGTGTCTTGCATAAAATCTTCGTTCCATTCTAAAACGGCTGCAATTTCAACATCTTTTACTTCTGGAATTTCTATATCTTTTCTCATAGTGTGTAATCTTGATTAAATTTTCTACAAATATAAATAGTAAAATAGAAATTTGTCAATTGTATGCCATTTAAAAAAACACTTATTCAAATCATTTGTTATCAGTATTTTGTTCTTTTATTAGCTTAAAAGGATGTGAAGTTTTTTGGTTTTGGCATATGTTTTGGGTTACTTATAATAACTTTAAGAGTAGAGTTGCTATGAAAAACAAAAAAGACCATTTGATTTTAAATCAAGTGGTTTTTTTGTAACATTTTAAAGGATAAAGCTACTTATAGGTATTTATGATAATTGGAAGTTAGTAACCAATAGCCTGCATTGCAATTTTGTTGTGCAGGTTTTTTATTTATTAAAAAGCAACTTTTTTTAAGAAAAGAGGTGTATTTTTACAGCTTTGAATATACTAAAAATGTCATTTTTAAGTTTTTACATAAAAAATATAAACATTGAAGAAACATTGCGCTAAATACCTTTTGATTGCCGTGATTGGTGTTTTGATAGGGAGCTGTTCTACAAAAAAAGACGCGGCACTTAATCGAGGATATCATGCTACAACCACCAAATACAATGTTTTGTATAATGGGAATTTAGCCTTTGATAAAGGATACGCCAACTTATTGGAGAATTATTACGACAACTTTTGGGAGATTCTTCCGATTGAACGAATGCAGGTTGAAGCAGATTTGCTTGCTGCAGATGAGCCTAAAGATCCCGACTTTCAAGTGGCTGAAAAGAAAGCAACAAAAGCTATCCAAAAACATTCTATGTATATTGGTGGACGTGAGAAAAACCCGCAAATGGATGAGGCTTATCTTCTGCTAGCCAAGTCACGTTACTATGATAATAGGTTTATTCCTGCTTTAGAGGCTTTTAACTATATTCTGTATAAATATCCGAGTAGTGATAAAATAAATGAAGCAAAAGTTTGGCGTGAAAAAACAAATTTACGCTTGATGTATGATGAATTAGCGATTCAGAATCTAAAGGACATGTTTAAAGAAGGAAAGTTAAAAGGGCAGGTAAAAGCAGATGCTTACGCTACTTTGGCTCAAGCTTATCTTAATCTTAATTATTTAGATAGTGCAGCTGTTCCATTAAAAGAAGCAAGAAACCTTACGAATAGTTCAGAAGAAAAAGCTCGATACACTTTTATATTGGGACAACTTTCAGGTCAATTGGATAGAAAAAATGATGCTGTTACTTTTTTTCAAGAGGTAATTGATATGAATAGAAAATCTCCAAGAAATTACGTTATTCAGGCTCACGCAAATCAATTTTCTAATCAAGAATTGAAGGCTTCTGATACAATTGTTTTTTTAGACAAGTATCGAAAGCTGCTAAAAGATAGAGAGAATCGACCATATTTGGATTTGATAAATAGGCAAGTGGGGCTGTTTTATGAAAAGAATGATAATAATCCAAAAGCAATTTCATATTTAAAAGAATCTATAAAAAAGAGTAATGGCGATGAACAATTGAAAGCTCGAAATTATATAGATGTTGGGGAAATTTACTTTAATACAGCTAAATATGAATTTGCCGGACAGTACTATGATAGTGCTATGTCAATTTTACCTGCTAAAAGTAATGATGCTTATAGAATTGCAAAAAAAAGAGAAAGTCTTCACGATGTAATTTTGTATGAAAAAACAGCAAAAGAGAATGATAGTATTCTACGATTAGTTGCAATGAGTGGAATAGAGCGCGACTCCTACTTTCAGAATTATATCAATCAATTGAGAAAAGACGATTTTAGAAAATTAAACAAGCAGTTAAAAGGAGCATCTGGGACTAATTCGGATTTTTTTAATATGCCTGATTTTGGAAGTGCAATTATGCAATCAACCTCTGCTTCAAGTGGGTCGGGACAAGGTAAAACAGGTTTTTATTTTTATTCTCAAAATGCTGTGGCATTCGGGAAAGTAGATTTTAAAAAGAGATGGGGTAATCGTGTGCTTCAAGATAATTGGCGATGGAGTTCCGATAATCAAACAACAATTGAATTAGAGGAAATTGTAGAAAGTACGGGGACTACTAAATCGACTCAAGAGGCTGTAGAAGATAGTAGGTATTCAGTAGCTTTTTATACGGAGCAAATTCCTGCGGATATTGAAGAGATACAGGCATTGAAGAAAGATCGAGATTTCGCTTATTACCAATTGGGAGCTATTTATAGTGAGAAATTTTCTGAATTTGAATTAGGCGCTGAGAGGTTAGAGAGCTTGTTGTTATTTGATCCTGAAGAGCGTTTGGTTTTGCCTGCAATGTATAAGTTGTATAAGATTTATGGAAGTATCTCTCCGGATAAGGCATCAGTAATGAGAAATAAAATTATTGCCGAATATCCATCATCTAGATATGCCGCATTACTACAAAATAAGCCTATTCAAGGGGAGTTTGAAGAATCATCAGAACAGGTTTATGTTAAATTATATCGTGAGTTTGAACAGGGGGAGTATTTGGCAGTTTTTCAAAAAGTGAATCAAGCTATTGAGCAGTTTTCAGATGATGATTATTTGAGTAAATTCGAATTGCTTAAGGCAAATGTAGTCGGAAGATTAGACGGTGTAGAAGCTTATAAAAAAGCCTTGAATTATGTAGCTTTAACGTATGCTTCTATGCCTGAAGGTAAAGAAGCTGAACGAATAACGAATCAAGACATAGGTGTATTAGAATCGAAAAAGCTTACTGCAAATCAGTCGGATAGTTGGAAAATTATATATGTGATTGAAGCGAGTAAATTGGATTCAAGCGGACTTTTAGAGAGTAAGCTGAGAAGGTATGCTTTAGATAGACAGCATTCAGGGGTTAAGTTTTCTAAGGATTATTATAGTAAGGATAAGGTGTTTTTCGTTATCCATGGTTTGTCAAGCAGAAAAAATGCTGAGGCTGTTACATCCTTTTTGGGGCTTTCAAAAGAATATTTGATTAGTGAAGAGGCGTATTATATATCTTCAGAAAATTATGCAGTGGTACAAATTAAGAAGAATTGGGAAGAGTTTCTGGCAATGAAAATAGAATAAATTATGTTTAAGAAAACGGGGAAAAATTATACCGATTTATTAGGAAGAACAAATAGAATTGTTGAAGGAACGACTATTGTAGGGACAATTGAAACGCATGCTGATATTCGTTTAGATGGTATTTTGACAGGAAATCTTACTACATCTGGGCGGGTGGTTTTAGGGCCTAAGAGTGTTGTGAAAGGGAATGTGGTTTGTAAAAATGCGGATATTGAAGGGGTTTTGGAAGGAGATATTACCGTTGAGCATACATTGATTGTTAAGGCGACCGCAAGTATTGAAGGAGAGGTTATTGTTGGTAAATTATCGGTTGAGCCAGGAGCTGTTTTCAAAGCAAGTTGTACAATGACAGGGATTAAAATTGAAGATGAAGAAGGGAAGAAAAGGGGGCGCAAATAAATGGTTGACATTAACCTCGATGCCTATCCAAATGGGAGCGGTAATTTATATATTTCACCTTTTTGGAGGGTGGATAACTAAAAAAATGAATTTAGAGTCGGAGATTTGGTCGCAATTGATAACTTTGCTCGGCGTTATAGTGGCGCTAATTCAAGTAGTCAATCAAGTAAATCAACTAAACAAAAGGGATGATAAATAAGACAAATACGAAGTTTTTAATAGGAATATTAAGTGTAATTATTTTAGCTTTTGCAGCTCATACTGGCTTATTGTATGTTGCTAATTTGCAAAGTGAATGGGATCAGTTTAATTATTCGTTGATAGGGATTTATAGTTTTGAATTGATATTTACGGCTTTGTTTTTCTTTGCGTTAATTGGGATTTATCGCGTTATGCCTGCTAATTTTGGCTTTGTTTTTTTAGGATTAATTACTTTGCGTGCTGTAGCTAGCTATATATTTATTAATAAGGGATTAGAGATTGAGGGGGCGTCTAGCTTTTTAAAATACAATTTTTTAGTTGGTTTTATGCTTTTTCTCGCTTTAGATGCTGTAATTGCTTATGCAATTTTGAATAAGAAAATAGGGTAAGTGCGTATTGCTTAAAAAAAAAAGTTTCATTTAGGGTGCAGGAGTTAATAATATATTGTAGTTTTGCACAAAATTTTAAGAACCATAAAAAATTAAGAAGTTAAGGTATGGTGACTGTCAAGAAATCACTGAATTTATTAGCCGTTATCCTTTTTGCGATAACCCCTGTATTTTCACAGACCAATTCTACTGCCGAACAATTGGAGGAATCAGTAGCGGAAACAATCGAGCACATTGATGGACATGGAGTTCCTGAGTCTGAAAAAACTCAGGCACAGAAAGTGGCCGAACACATTGAGCACCATTTAAAAGATGATTATTCTTTTGTTTTCTTTTCGGATGAAGCTAAAGGTAAGAATTACGGTTTTCCATTACCCGTTATCTTAATCGATAATGGATTGAAAGTTTTCATGTCTTCGGAGTTTGATCATGGAAATAAATTAGTAGAAAAAGGAGGGCAAACGTATAAATTATACCACGGTAAAATTTATAAAACAAACGAAGCTGGACACATTGAATACAATGAAAAAGGGTTTCCAGCAAACGAAAAGCCATTAGATTTTTCAATTACTAAAAATGTTGCGTCCTTGTTTTTTACAACTATCTTGTTGTTTGTTATGTTTTTAGGATTGGCTAAAACATATAAAAAAGGTCCAAATACGTTGCCGAAAGGTTTTGCTCGTGTTTTAGAGCCATTGGTTTTATATGTACGTGACGAGATGGCAATTCCGAATATTGGGGTGAATCAGTATAAAAAATTCATGCCTTATTTGTTAACCGTTTTCTTTTTGATTTTCTTGTTGAACTTATTGGGATTAACACCGCTAGGGTTTAACGTTACAGGGAGTTTATCAGTAACGGCTTGTTTGGCTATTTTTACTTTCGTAATTACTCACGTTAGTGGTAATAGTGATCACTGGAAACATATATTTTGGATGCCAGGTGTGCCGTGGCCAATGAAAATATTCTTAGCGCCAATTGAAATTTTGGGTGCTTTAATTAAACCATTCTCATTAATGATTCGTTTATTTGCCAATATTACTGCAGGTCACTCTGTTGTGATGGGGTTAATTGCGGTTGTGTTTTTATACAAGCAATCATTAGGTGTTGGTGGAGCAGTAGGAATCTCTTTTGCATTAACATTGTTTTTAACTGTGCTAGAGATTTTGATCGCCTTTTTACAAGCTTTTATCTTTACAATGTTGTCTTCTTTATTTATTGGGATGGCAGTTCAAGAACACGAAGAGCACTAGGAAATTAGGAATAAAAATTTTGTTTAATTATATATAATTCATTTATTATGGAAATCCCAACAATTATTGGAGCTGGTTTAATCGTTATTGGTGCTGGTTTAGGTTTAGGTAAAATCGGTTCTTCTGCAATGGACGCAATTGCTCGTCAACCAGAAGCTGCTGGAAAAATCCAAACTGCGATGATTATCATTGGAGCGTTATTGGAAGGTTTAGCATTCGGTGCTTTAATCTTAGGAAAATAATCCAAGAAAACAAAGAAAGATATCTGCAACGGTTGGTTGCAGATATTCTTAATTAAACAAAAAATAAGATATTAAAAGTATAATTTAGATTTAGATGGATAAGTTAATTAACGATTTTAGTTTTGGATTATTTTTCTGGCAATTAATCATTTTAGTGGTTTTAGTTGTAGTTTTAGGGAAATTCGCGTGGAAACCAATCATCAATGCTTTAGAAGCACGTGAAGAAGGAATTACCGATGCTTTGGCTGCTGCTGAAAATGCTAAAAGAGAAATGGCTAACTTGAAAGCTGATAATGAAAAGTTATTAGCTGAAGCAAGAGCTGAGCGTGATGCTATGCTTAAAGATGCTCGTGATTTTAAAGAAAAATTAATTGCTGATGCTAAAGAAGAAGCTCAAGTTCAAGGCGAGAAATTAATTGCTCAAGCGAAAGCTACTATTGAAAGTGAGAAAAATGCAGCATTGAAAGAATTGAAAGGACAAGTATCTTCACTTTCAATTGACATTGCAGAGAAATTATTAAAAGATCAATTAGCAAATAAAGAGGCTCAAACACAATTGGTTGAGAAGATGCTAGGAGACGTTAAATTAAACTAAGAATCATTATGATAGGCACTAGAGCAGCTGCACGATATGCTAAAGCGATGCTTGAGAATGCTACTGAAAAGGGTAATTCTGATGCGATTAATAATGACATGATCCTTATTTCTGAATCAGTTTCTCAAAGCGAAGAGTTAAAGACGTTTCTTTCAAATCCTATTGTTAAAGGAAGTGTGAAGTTGAATGCTGTTTCTGAGGTGTTCACTAACGTTACACCAGAAACTAAAAAATTATTTGAGCTTTTGTTGCAAAACAAACGTTTGAATATTCTTGGAGCAATCGCTTTTAAATTTCAAGAGCTTTACGATGAGCAACGTGGATTAGAAAAAGCGACCGTTACAACGGCTTTTCCTATGGACGCGGCATTAGAGGCTAAAGTACTTCAGAAAATAAATGAAATATCTTCTAAAAAGGTGACCATTACTAATGTGGTTGATCCTAATGTTTTAGGAGGGTTCATTTTAAGAATTGGAGATAAGCAATTTAATGCTTCATTGGCAAATCAATTGCATGTATTAAAAAGAGAGTTAACAAATTAAAAATCACCGCACGAATTTCGTGTATAAACATATAATAAAATGGCAGAAATCAATCCTGCTGAAATTTCAGCAATTTTAAAAAAACAGTTATCTGGTTTTAATTCTGATGCTTCTTTAGAAGAAGTAGGAACCGTTCTTTCAATTGGAGATGGTGTAGCTCGTGTTTACGGGTTAGCTAACGCTGAATACGGAGAGCTAGTTCAATTCGAAAATGGACTTGAAGCAATGGTTCTTAACCTAGATGAAGATAATGTAGGTATTGTATTGTTAGGACCATCACAAGAAATTAAAGAAGGTGCTATTGTAAAAAGAACAGGGCGTATTGCTTCTCTTAAAGTAGGAGAAAAAATGGTAGGTCGTGTTGTGGATACTTTGGGTAACCCAATCGATGGTAAAGGTGCTATTGGTGGTGATTTATTCGAGATGCCTTTAGAGCGTAAAGCTCCTGGAGTTATCTTCCGTCAACCAGTTACTGAGCCGTTGCAAACAGGAATTAAATCTGTTGATGCGATGATTCCAGTTGGACGTGGTCAACGTGAATTGGTTATTGGTGACCGTCAAACGGGAAAAACTACGGTTTGTATCGATACCATTTTAAATCAAAAAGAATTTTACGATGCAGGGCAACCAGTATATTGTATTTATGTAGCTATTGGGCAAAAAGCTTCAACTGTTGCATCTATTGCAAAAACATTAGAAGAAAAAGGTGCGATGGATTATACAATCATCGTTGCAGCAAATGCTTCTGATCCTGCTCCAATGCAAGTATATGCTCCTATGGCGGGTGCTGCAATCGGAGAGTATTTCCGTGATACAGGTCGTCCAGCTTTAATTGTATATGATGATTTATCAAAACAAGCGGTTGCTTACCGTGAGATGTCTTTGATTCTTCGTCGCCCACCAGGACGTGAAGCGTACCCTGGGGACGTTTTCTATCTTCACTCAAGATTATTAGAGCGTGCTGCTAGAGTAATTGGTGATGATGAAATCGCAAAAAACATGAATGATCTACCAGAATCTATTCGTCCATTTGTAAAAGGTGGAGGTTCATTAACGGCTTTGCCAATTATTGAAACACAAGCTGGTGACGTTTCTGCATACATCCCAACTAACGTAATTTCTATTACTGACGGTCAGATTTTCTTAGAGTCAGATTTATTTAACTCAGGAGTTCGTCCTGCAATTAACGTAGGTATTTCTGTATCTCGTGTTGGAGGTAGTGCGCAGATTAAATCGATGAAAAAAGTTGCAGGTACACTTAAGTTAGACCAAGCTCAGTTCCGTGAATTAGAAGCTTTTGCTAAATTCGGTTCTGATTTAGATGCTGTTACTTTAAATGTAATTGAGAAAGGACGTCGTAACGTAGAGATTTTGAAACAAGCAGTAAATGATCCTTACAAGGTGGAAGATCAGGTAGCGATTATTTATGCTGGTTCTAAAAATTTATTGAGAAATGTTCCTGTTGATAAAGTTAAAGAATTCGAAAAAGAATACTTAGACGTATTAAACATGACTCATAAAGATATTTTAAACGCACTTAAAGCAGGTAAGTTAACTGATGAAGTTACTGCTGTTTTAGAAAAAGTTGCTAAAGAAGTATCATCAAAATATTAATAATTAGACTTGATGAAAAGCAATTGTACGCAATTGCTTTTCTCTAATTTACAAGATTATAAGTAAATGGCAAATCTTAAAGAAATACGTAATAGGATTACATCAATTGGATCTACGATGCAGATTACTTCAGCAATGAAGATGGTTTCTGCAGCGAAGCTTAAAAAAGCTCAAGACTCAATTACTGCGATGCGTCCCTATGCTGAAAAACTTACGGAGCTGATTCAAAACATTAGTGCTACCTTGGAAGGTGACAATTCAGGTGTTTTTTCTGAGCAACGTGAAGTTAAACATGTTTTGTTGGTAGTGGTTACGTCTAATAGAGGACTTTGTGGGGCTTTCAATGCCAATGTTATAAAACAAATTAATAACCTTAAGGCTACTAGGTTTAAAGGTGCAAGTATTGATCTGTTGACTATTGGAAAAAAAGGGCATGATGGACTTCGAAAAGGATTTCCAGTTTTTGAAAACGATAGTGCATTATTTGATGATTTAAGTTTCGAGTCAACTGCTGTAATCGCTCAGAAATTGATGGATACTTTTGTTTCTGGACAATATGATTCTATTCAAGTTGTGTATAATCAATTTAAAAACGCTGCTACGCAAGT
>JASLDM010000145.1 GCA_030151565.1 Flavobacterium sp.
TTAGCATCGGGTAAAAATGCTGCAAATGGCAATTGAAAAAAAGAATGAATAGTTACTCCACCTGCATTTAAAGCAGCAATTCCTGTTGGAGCTACAACAATTGTATTTTTATGTGTAGTAGCAACAATTTCTCTGAGTAGAGTAGTTTTTCCAGTACCCGCTTTACCAGTTAAAAAAATCGAACGATTGGTTTGATTTATAAATTGTAAA
The DNA here is from genome assembly GCA_030151565.1 of Flavobacterium sp. GTDB lineage: Bacteria > Bacteroidota > Bacteroidia > Flavobacteriales > Flavobacteriaceae > Flavobacterium. The sequence goes on from JASLDM010000145.1 coordinate 211, forward strand.
ACATAATTCGCTTCTTCAGAAAAAGTATTCATTCTAATTTATTTGGATAGCAAATTACGACTTAAAACTAAAAAAACCTCCTAGTAAGGAGGTTTTAAAAAAATATTATTTTGTTTCTTCAACTTGCTCTTCTTTAGAATCTACAGCTTTAATTGCTGCTTTTCCTTTGTATTTAGCATTCAAATCTTTAATTACAGTTTCAGTAATATCGTATTGCTCTTTTGCATATAAAACAGTAGAAGCATCTTCGGTTCCATAGATGTAGTCAAAACCGTTCTTCTTTCCGTAATCTTTAATATGTGTTTTAATCTTCTTTACTACAGAATCCATTTCTTGACCACTCTCCATTTGAAGCGTTTGCATCATGGTTTGTTGTTTATAACTCAACTCTTGTTCTCTACGTTGTAATTCTGCTCCTTTTTGTTGAGCCCAAGCCATTCCTTTTGCTTGCGCATTTGCTTGGAATCCCTGCGCTTCTTTTTGAAATTTAGCAACGTCAGCTTCTAACTCTTTGCCCATTTCTTCAGATTTGATTTTATATTTGGATTCGATGTCTTTTGTCTCCTCATATTCTTTCATCAATTTTTGTGTATCCACATATGCTGTTTTGTGTTCTACAGCAACTGGGTTATTGTTGCAAGAAAGTAAGGTTACAGCTAATCCTAAAACCAATAAGCTTTTTTTCATTTTCTATAATTTTTATTATTCTGTAAAAGTAAGAAAAACTTTGAATCTAAATAAATAATTTTTAAAAGTATAAAAGCAATGAATAAGGAAAATTAATTGCTTTACTGTATTTAATAGTTTTTCATTATAAAAAACGAACCTTTTAAATCGTTTTTAAGACACTTTCTCATTTTATTGATACTAACATATAACATACTTACTAATACTTCTTATAAATCGTTTATTTTAAATATTTACTCTTATAAATCAATTTTTACATATGTTATACATCTAAAAATGTTTTTTTAAACTTCCTTCATAAACTTCCTTCATAAACTTCCTTCATAAACTTCCTTCATAAACTTCCTTCATAAACTTCCTTCATAAACTTCCTTCATAAACTTCCTTCATAAACTTCCTTCAATTTTAAAACTATATATGTTGTATTTTCTATACCCTGGTTTACTTCCTTATATTAGATTTAGTAAATTAATAAATTGATAAGAATCATTATTATTTGATAGAACTAAAAACGTCAAACATTGCATAAATTGTCATTGATAATTGTTTTACAACTCCATTTAATTCAGAAGTTATTAGTTAGACTTTAATCAAAAATACATCTAAAATTACTTAAATAAGTAATTCAAAACATAAGAAGTTCTTCGTATATTTTTTATGTATTAGACAAAATAATACACCCGATCTAAAAAAATTTAAATAAAGAAAACTAAAATAATACTATCATATTGATTTTGGACTCTTGACTTATCTTATTTGAATCCTGATAATCGCTATTGGTTTAAAAAAATAAAACAATACCGATTACCTATTTTTATAACTAGGAAATAACTTCAAATTTATAATACATGTTTTTTAATTGCTCCAAAAAAATAAACGTAAAAAAAAGGGTGCATTAATGAGCACCCTATATATATTTTTGAAAGTAGAATTTACTTTTTCAAAAGTTGATAAATAATCGAAGAATATTCTGTGGTTTTACGAGCTTCTACATTTGATTTTAATCCAATCAAAAAAGCTTTAATATAATTTATCTTTCCAGTTTTAATCTTTTCGGAAAGTAGGGATACGTAATAACTATCAAAATACATTGGGTATTTTTGTTCTAAAACAAATCCTAATGGTAGAAAAATTTGTTCAATTGCTGATTGTGAAAAATGCCATATATGACGAGGTACATCATATGCCGCCCAAAATTTGCCGTAGTATTGTGCATCATAAGATTTAAAATTAGGAACAGCAACTATTAAAACTCCTCCTACTTTTAAAAGTCTATGCAGAGTATTTAAATATTCATCTAAGTTAGGAACATGCTCCAATACGTGCCACATCGTGATAACAGAAATCGAGCCACTAGGTATTTCGTCTAAAGAATTTATAAACGAAACTCCCTTTTTTTGAGCATTACTCTTTGCCTTTTCATTAGGTTCAAATCCTAAAACTTCCCATTCTCGATCATGAGCAGCTTTCAAAAAATCTCCAGTTCCAGCACCAATGTCCAACAATATTCCTTTGTCTGTTACGGCACGTTCAACAATATCTAACTTATCATGAATAGCTTTTTTCTTAACTGTTTGATATATTTTTTCAAATAAAGATCGCTTTCCATCTGTATGCGAAATATAATCTTCACTTTCATAATACCTTCCTAAGTCTTCATTATTTGGCATTGGAACAGTTTTCAAAAGATCTAATTTTGAATCGTAGTATAGTTCAAATGTTTCTTGAGTGACTGAATAATCCTTCAGCTTTAGATATTTTTGTGTTGCTTCTATTTTCATTATAATATTTAAATTAAAAAGTGCAGCCATTAAGGCCACACTTTTATTTTTGTTCCACGTGAAACATTAACGTCCCATATGGATTAATAATATAGAAATATCTGTAGGTGTTACACCACTAATACGTGATGCTTGAGAGATAGTAATAGGCTTAATCTTTTTAAATTTCTCTCGAGATTCAAAAGATAATGATTTAATCTTGTCATAATCAAAATCAGCTGGAATACGTACTTCTTCTAAACGGTGAAGTTTATCGGCATTATTTCTTTCCTTTTCGATGTATCCAGAGTATTTAACTTGAATCTCTGCTTGCTCAATGATCTCTTGATCCAAATCATGTAGATCAATATATTCTTGAACTTTTTTAAATTTTAAAATATCATCCAAATCAATTTGAGGACGTGAAAAAACTTTAAACATTTTATCAGGCTGATTCATCAACGAAGAACCTTTCTCCTCAAGAATAGGGTTGGCTTCATCCAAAGTAACACTGGTTTCTTTAAAAAAAGAAACAAAAGCTAAGGACTCTTTCTCCTTTTGTTCCATTCGTCTTAGACGATCTTCCGTAGCTAAACCAGCTTCAAAAGACATTGGAGTTAATCTAAAGTCAGCATTATCTTGACGCAATAATGTTCGATATTCAGCACGAGAAGTAAACATTCTATATGGTTCCTCGGTTCCTTTTGTAATTAGATCATCAATTAAAACACCAATATAAGCTTCATCTCTTTTCAAAATCAGCGGGGCCTTTTCATTGATTTTTAAATGCGCATTCATACCTGCCATCAATCCTTGAGCTGCTGCTTCTTCATAGCCAGTAGTTCCATTAATTTGTCCAGCGAAATAAAGTCCTTCAACTAATTTAGTTTCTAATGTGTGCTTTAATTGAGTTGGTGGAAAATAATCATATTCGATAGCATAACCAGGTCTAAAAATCTTAGCATTTTCAAAACCCACTACAGCACGTAAAGCTTTAAATTGAACTTCTTCAGGTAAGGAAGTAGAAAAACCATTGACATAAATTTCGCAAGTATTCCAACCTTCAGGTTCAACAAAAATCTGATGACGCTCTTTGTCTGCAAAACGATTAATCTTATCTTCGATTGAAGGACAGTAACGCGGACCAATACTCTTAATTCGACCAGCAAACATTGGAGAACGATCAAAACCTTCACGGAGTAAATCATGTACCAAAGCAGACGTATAAGTCATGTGGCAATCACGTTGCACAGTCAAAGGTTTAGTAGAATTTAAATACGAAAATTTAGCTGGATTAACATCTCCACCTTGAACCTCCATTTTTGAATAGTCCAACGATCGACCATCTACACGTGGAGGTGTTCCTGTTTTCATTCTTCCTGCATCAAAACCTAACTCTATTAAGTTTTCAGTAATACCAAATGAAGCACCCTCTCCTGCTCTACCACCACCAAATTGTTTTTCACCTATATGAATCAAACCGTTTAAAAAAGTACCATTCGTAAGAATAACACTTTTAGCTTTAATTTCTAAACCTAATGAAGTACGTACACCAATAACTTTATAATTTTCAACCAAAAGTCCGGTTACCATGTCTTGGTAAAAATCTAAATTCGGAGTCCCTTCTAACATCAAACGCCACGTTTCCGAAAAGCGCATACGATCTGATTGAACGCGAGGAGACCACATTGCGGGTCCTTTAGATTGGTTAAGCATTTTAAATTGAATTGCAGTTTGATCTGATACAATACCAGAATAACCACCTAGCGCATCAATTTCACGCACAATTTGTCCTTTTGCAATTCCTCCCATAGCAGGATTACAAGACATTTGTGCGATATTTTGCAAACTCATAGTAATCAATAATGTTTTTGATCCCATGTTTGCAGCAGCTGCAGCAGCTTCTGAACCTGCATGTCCAGCACCTACTACCACTACGTCATATTGTTCTTGAAATATACTCATTGTTCCACGTGAAACATTTAATAATTAATACTAGAAAAAAATTATTGTTCCACGTGAAACAATTTCATCTTTTCATTTTCTTTAGCGCGCATCACAGTTTCTTCTTCTTCTGTCTTGTCTTTAAATCCACAATAATGTAAAACACCATGGGCCATGACTCTTAATAATTCGATATTAAAAGATACATCGAATTCAGATGCATTCTCACGAACACGTTCAATAGAAATAAAAATATCACCTGAAAGCGTTTTACCTTCAGTATAGTCAAAACTAATAATATCTGTAAGCGTGTCGTGATTCAAATATTCTACATTGATTTTATGTAAATAGTCGTCATCACAAAATATATAATTTAACTCACCTAGAAAAAAGCCTTCGGAAGTTACAACCGAATTAAGCCAAGCCTCATACTGTTCTTCATCTGTGAGATTAAAATCTGTTTCATAATTGAATGTAATCATATAACGCTAAAATTTAAATACGCACAAAGTTACGATGAAAATTAAAAATGAGAGAATCTACAATCATAAAAGATTCTTTCGAAAAGGAACCTATTCTAATTCTAATATTCTAATCATTGCTTCGTAAATCTTAAAAATCTTTTCAACTTATAAACACTATTATATAATAGAATAAAATATTTTAAAAATTTAAATAAATCTTTCTTCTTTATATTGTCTGTTAATAGCTACAATAACTTTCCTTTAGATGTACGTTTAATTGACTTATTAAAAGTTATTAACAATTATACTAGTTGTTAAGTGTTGATTTTCAATTAAATAATTTTAAAACATAATTTAAAAAATACTTTATTGACATCAAATGTTGAATAACTTTAATTGTTAATTACTGTTGATAACTTTGTATAAACGTTGGATAACGTCAAAACAAATAATTGAAAATAAATTTGCAGGATTCCTTTTCATTCTTGTATTGAAATAATTCTCAATAAAACAAAAAAGAGTTGTTGTTTTCTATCCATAGTTATCAACAATTACTGTTAACTTATAATGAATTGAAGGTTAAGCAATTAGTTTTCCTTGTCAACACCACTTTAAAAATGATGTTTACATCGTTTATATTTATAATTATATTACTGATAATTAATTAGTTATCAGTAATTAATCTTATTGACTAAGACAAATCTAATTTTTAATATGGTAATAACATTGATTAAATGTATAAATATGGAATAAAGACCACATCAAAAAATTACTTAATTGTATCTTTGTACGAAAATAATATTCAAGATGGCAAATCAAGTTCGCGTGCGCTTTGCACCGAGTCCTACAGGACCTTTACACATTGGTGGCGTAAGAACCGCTTTATTTAATTATTTGTTTGCGAAAAAGAACCAAGGTGTTTTTTATATTCGTATTGAAGATACTGATCAAAACAGATTTGTACCTGGAGCCGAACAGTATATTATGGAAGCTTTAGAATGGTTGGGGATTTCTCCTGATGAAACTATAGGTAAAAATGAAAAATTCGGTCCTTATAAACAAAGTGAGCGTAAAGATTTATACAAACAATATGCTGATCAGTTAATCGAATCGGGTTGGGCATATTATGCATTTGATACTGCAGAAGCTTTAGACATTTTAAGAAAAGAAACCGAAGCAGCTGGAAATACATTTATTTACAATCATACCAATAGAGAGCAATTAGAAACTTCTCTGAAATTAACGAAAGAAGAAGTAGCTGCTAAAATTGCTGCTAACGTACCTTATGTAATTCGTTTTAAAACTCCAGTTGGAGAAATCTTAACTTTAAACGATCTAATTCGTGGAGAAATTAAATTTGATACAAGTTTATTAGATGATAAAGTACTTTTTAAAAGTGATGGAATGCCAACGTATCATTTAGCAAATATTGTTGATGACCATTTGATGGAAACATCACACGTTATTCGTGGAGAAGAATGGTTGCCTTCGCTCCCACTTCATGAACTACTGTACAAAGCTTTTGGATGGGCCGCACCAAAATTTGCACATTTACCTTTGATTTTAAAACCAGTTGGAAACGGAAAATTATCTAAACGCGATGGCGATAAACTAGGATTTCCTGTTTTCCCATTAGATTGGAAAGATCCAATTACGGGTGAAACTTCTTCTGGATATAGAGAAAAAGGTTTTTATCCTGAAACAGTAATTAATTTCTTAGCACTTTTAGGTTGGAATGACGGAACTGATCAAGAACTATTTTCTTTATCAGAATTAGTAGAAAAATTTGATTTAGCCCGCGTACATAAAGCAGGTGCCAAATTTGATCCTGAAAAAAATAAATGGTTTAATCAACATTATTTAAAACTACAAAGTAATACTGATTTAGCTACAGATTTTCTAAAGATTTTGAAGGATAAAGATATTGAAGTTTGTCCTGAATATGTAGAAAAAGTTGTTGGGATGATTAAAGAACGTGCAACTTTTGTCTCTGATTTTTATGAACTATCTGATTTCTTTTTTGAAGCACCCATTGACTTTGATAAGAAAGCAGCTAAAAATTGGAAAGAAGATACTCCTCAATTCATGAGAAATACAGCCTCTATTTTAAATGAAATAGAAAATTTTGAAGCTAAAAATATTGAAACACGAGTTAAAGATTGGCTGACTAAAGAAGAAATAGGAATGGGAAAAGTGATGCAACCTTTACGATTAAGTGTTGTAGGTGCTTTAAAAGGTCCAGATTTATTTGAAATTATTTCACTTTTGGGTAAAGAAGAAACTTTAAAAAGAATTGACTTTGCCATTGAAAAACTCTCTTAGATAAGGATTTATATAAAGAATAGTACTATTTTCGTTTATTAAACTTAAACTATAAATTATGAAAAAAGTAGTATTCTCAATAGCTGTATTTGGTTTATTGTTTTTAGGTTCTTGCTCGAGTGATGATGGTACAATTGAAAAAACAATTGAAAATCCTATAGATAAAGACGAGGAACCTGGTGTTAAACAAATGATTGTAGGAAAGTGGATTCCAAATCATGTTGCTGTTAAGATTGCAGGTACTTCTTTGGCAGATATGGATTATCCACATCAAGAGAACTGTGAAGCTGATTTTTTAGAATTTAAAGAAGATCAAGCAGCTACTTTTGGCTATCATAATGAAACGTGCGAATTAAATTTAGAAACAGAAACTTGGTTATTAATAGATGATCAGTTAAAATTTAATTTATTCGGTTCTGACATAAGTGTAAAAGTAGTTACAAATTCAACTACAGAACTTGTAATTCAAGGAAGTGGAGAGCAATTTGCACCATTAATTCCAATATTAATGCCTGAAGCTGCTGATTTACCTGCGAATATGCTTGCTTTAGCTAACATACAGCTATCGTTAAAAAAATAACATTAGATCCCTCTTTATCGAGGGATTTTTTATTTTAAATTACCTAACTTTATAAAAGTTATTAATCTATATATAAAATTTATGCAAATTATTGTAGTAGGGGTTATTCTCTTAGTTTTATTATTTCTCAGTTTCTTTACTGTAAAGCAGCAATCTTCTGCTATTGTAGAGCGTTTTGGTAAATTCAACAGCATTCGTCATTCAGGATTACAATTAAAAATTCCTTTAGTCGATAAGATTTCTGGAGTTGTAAATTTAAGAATTCAGCAATTAGATGTTATTATTGAAACAAAAACTAAAGACAATGTTTTTGTAAAAATGAAAGTTTCGGTACAATTTAAAGTAATCAAAGAAAAAGTTTATGATGCTTTTTATAAACTAGAATATCCTCATGATCAAATTACATCTTATGTTTTTGATGTAGTGCGTGCAGAAGTACCTAAACTAAAATTGGATGATGTATTTGAACGTAAAGATGATATTGCTATTGCGGTAAAACGTGAATTGAATGAGGCGATGACTACGTATGGTTATGATATTATTAATACTTTAATCACTGATATTGATCCAGATATTCAGGTAAAAAATGCAATGAATCGTATTAATGCTGCAGATCGGGAAAAAACTGCTGCCGAATATGAAGCAGAAGCAAGCAAAATTAGAATTGTTGCCAAGGCAAAGGCTGAAGCAGAATCAAAACGTTTGCAAGGACAAGGAATTGCTGATCAACGTCGTGAAATTGCACGTGGATTAGTTGAAAGTGTTGATGTATTGAACAAAGTTGGTATTAATTCCCAGGAAGCATCTGCTTTAATTGTTGTAACGCAGCATTATGATACTTTGCAAGCAATTGGTACTGATTCAAATTCAAACTTAATATTGTTACCGAATTCGCCTCAAGCTGGAAATGAAATGTTGACCAATATGATTGCTTCTTTTTCGGCAAGTAATCAAATAGCAGCAGCGATTAAAAAATCGAATTTAAAGGAAGATAATAAGCCTACAGATAATTTATCTAATGATTCTTATGAAGATTACTCAGAGGAGCTTTAAAATGGCTTAATAAATAAAAAAGCACTCCATTTGGAGTGCTTTTTTATTTAATATACATAGAGGCTTAGTTTTTTCTAATTTTTTTAAAGATAAACTTTAAAATATTGGATATAATTAGAGCCTGAATTCCTCCAGAACTTTTTACTGAAGAAGAAACCGAACCAAAAGTATTAGTTATCAATTTGTAAGGAGTAAATTCTTCCTTTATTTGATCAAAAGATCGAAATATTCTATGAAAATTAAGTTCTTTTTCAATTTTGTAAATTTCGAGATCACGTTTAATCTCTTCATAAGATGAATATTTACTTTTCATAAAACTCGATAGTTAATCATTATAGAAAATATTTGAAAACTTTTTAATTACAGGTTTTATAATCAGACGCTCTCTAAACAATAAAATTAGTCCAATGATAAGCAGATAAAAGAATCCAATTATTAAAAACCCAAGAGATATTTTCTCTAATGAATTTCCAATTGCAAAAGCTGCTGCTAAAGACAAAAATAGAATAGATATCATCGCAAATATACCTGCGATAAATCGAATAAAGATATAGGAAACAGCTTCTGCTGTAACCTTCAATCCCCACAATTGGTAATATTTGATATTGCTATCAATATATTCCTTTGTGTTTTCTTTTAAATCTTTGAATTCTTCTTTTACTTCTTCAAAAGCCATAATAAAAATTATTTCTTAGCTACTGCTTCAGCTTGTTTAGCTGCTTCTTTTTTTAAGTCTGCTAATTTTTTTTCTAAAGCTGTAATTACCTCTTCAGATTTTTTTCCAGTAGTCGTTACTAAATCATCAAACTCTGCTTCGAAGTCATTCTTTTTCTTCTCAACAACGCTGCGAACTTGTTTTTTTAAATCATCGATTTTATCACTCAATTCATCTTTTGACTGATCAAATCCTTTTTTGATTTTTTTTCTTACTTTTTTTCCTTCTTCAGGAGCAAATAAAATTCCAATTCCTGCTCCTACTGCTACTCCAGCTAATACAGCCAATGCTGTGTTTCCTAAACGATTTGACATAACAAATATTTTTTTTGATTAATAATGTAATAAAATTACAAAAAAAACCGTTTTTTATCCGTTAATCCATTGTTAAATATACTTTAATATATAACAATAAACTATAAAAAGATAAAAAACGATTTTAAATAATATTTATTTAGTTTCTACTTTAGCCCAAGTATCGCGTAATCCTACCGTTTTATTGAATACCAATTTAGTAGCACTACTGTCTTTGTCTACACAGAAATAACCAATTCGTTGAAACTGAAATTTATCTCCTTCTACTGCTGATGCTAAGCTAGGTTCTAAATACCCTTTAGTCAACGTAAGTGAGTCTGGATTAATAAACTCTTTAAAATCGATTTCTTTATTTCCATCCGGATTTTCGTTAGAAAATAAACGATCATAAATACGCACTTCAGCTTCTATAGCGTGTGGGATAGATACCCAGTGAATGGTTCCTTTTACTTTTCGTTTACTAGCCTCTGTTCCACTTCCACTTCTACTTTCAGGGTCGTAAGTTGCATGAATTTCCAAAATATTTCCAGCTTCATCTTTCACAACGCTTTCTCCTTTGATGATATAAGCGTTTTTTAAACGTACTTCCTTACCAAGTGTTAAACGGAAATATTTGCTATTAGCTTCTTCTTTAAAATCTTCTCTTTCAATATACAATGTCTTAGAAAATGGAACTTTTCTATAAGTCATTATTTCTTCCTCTGGATTGTTTTCAGCTTCTAACCATTCTTCAGATCCTTCTGGATAGTTAGTAATAACCAATTTAACAGGATCTAATACAGCCATTACACGTGGTGTGATTTTATTTAAATCTTCACGTACACAAAATTCCAAAAGTGATACATCAATTAAGTTATCTCGTTTAGCAATTCCAATGGTATCAGCAAAATTTCTAATAGCTGTTGGAGTATATCCTCGACGGCGCATTCCAGAAATTGTAGACATCCTTGGATCATCCCAACCTGTTACATGGCCATCTTGTACTAATTGTAATAATTTTCGTTTACTAACAATTGTATGTGAAAGATTTCTTCTAGCAAATTCACGTTGTTTTGGACGAATCTTGTTCGGATCTACAATTTGATCTAAAAACCAATCATACAATTCTCGGTGAGGCAAGAATTCTAATGTACAAAACGAATGCGAAATTTCTTCGATATAATCACTTTCTCCATGCGCCCAATCATACATTGGATAAATACACCAATCGTTACCTGTACGGTGATGTGCTTTATTAATGATACGATACATAATAGGGTCGCGCATCAACATATTTGGTGATGCCATATCTATTTTAGCTCGAAGTATGTGTGTTCCTTCTGCAAATTCTCCTTTTTTCATTCTTTCGAATAAATCTAAGTTTTCTTCTACAGAACGATTTCTATAGGGACTTTCTGTTCCTGCTTGAGTTGGTGTTCCTTTTTGCTGAGCCATTTCTTCTGATGTTTGGCTATCAACATAGGCTTTTCCAACTTTTATTAATTCGATTGTCCAATCATATAATTGTTGAAAATAATCTGATGCATACACCTCATTTGCCCACTGAAAACCTAACCAAGCCACGTCATTTTTAATGGCATCGACAAACTCTTGCTCCTCTTTAGAAGGATTTGTGTCGTCGAAACGTAAGTTTACAGGTGCATTATAATCAATACCTAAACCAAAATTTAAGCAGATTGAACTCGCATGACCAATGTGTAAATATCCATTCGGCTCTGGAGGAAAACGAAAATGAAGCTTATCTTGTGATAAACCATTTTTTAAATCTTCTTCAATGATTTGCTCAATGAAATTTAATGATTTTTCTTTTGTTGACATGGGTAAATTATTATAGTTACAAAGGTATCAAAAAGTTACTGAATCCCTTCCCTATTCTCCTAGTTTTTATGTTGTAGAAACGAAGTCAAGTTAAAAATAATTAGTAATTTTAGCTACTTTTTAGATTAAATATATTTTATGGGAGTTATTAAATTAAATACAATCAGAACATATTCTTTTCATGGTTGTATGGATGAAGAAGCAAAAATAGGTTCAGATTATACTATCGATCTTTATGCTACTGCTGATTTTAGTCAAGCTGCAAAATCAGATGAATTGGTGGATGCAGTGGATTATGTGCATTTGAATAAAATTGTTGTAGAAGAAATGGCCATTCGCGCTAAACTTTTAGAACACGTTTGTCAGCGTATTATTGATAGAACGTTATTAGAAATTCCAAGTATCACTGAAATAACAGTTGGAGTATCTAAAATTAATCCTCCAATTGGTGGTGATGTAGCTTCTGTAACAGTTGAAATGCAGGGGAATAGAAAATAATTAAATATAAAAATGTAAAATCAGTTTGAAAATCGTTTTTATATTAAAAAATAATTAGTAAGTTTGCCGTCCATAACGGATAAGGCATCGTGTCCGAGTGGCTAGGAAGCGGTCTGCAAAACCGTCTACAGCGGTTCGAATCCGCTCGATGCCTCTGCAAAAGTCCTCTAATTTTTTAGAGGACTTTTTTATTTTCTAAAAAGAATCAAAATTACCAATATCTGGAAAATTACAATTCCGTAAAATCTCCATTTAAATGATTTTTTCGATGTTTTGTGTCGTAATTTAGACATAGCAATCCAAGCTCCAAACGATCCTCCAATAAAACACAGGGTTAATAGATTTTTTTCAGAGACCCTTCTCCCCTTTTTCTGAGCTTTTTCTTTATCATAAGCAAACATTGAAAATGCGATGTAATTGATAACTATAAGATAGGCGAATAAAAACTTCATATCGATTAATTTATTCTTGCAAAGGTAGTATTTTAGCTTTTTAAAAGATGGACTATGACTGTTATTGAATTTATCCAGAGTGCCGTGGATACTTCCTCAAAAAATATAAGCAACACTTTAGCATTATTGAACGAAGATTGTACGATTCCTTTTATTGCACGATATAGAAAAGATAGAACTGGTAATTTAGATGAAGTAGTTATTGAAAAAATAGCTAAATACCATGATTTATATCAAAATATTGTCAAAAGAAAAGAAGCAATCCTTGCTGCTATTGCTGAACAAGGACAACTTTCCGAATCCCTTCAATTAAAAATTAAAAATAGTTTCGATTTAATAGAAATTGAAGATTTATACTTGCCTTTTAAGAAAAAAAGAAAAACAAGAGCAGATGTAGCAAGAGAACTTGGATTAGAGCCTTTAGCAAAAATTGTTATGACCCAACAAACAATTGATTTAGAAGGTATCACAAGAAAATACGTAAATCAAAATGTAAAAGATCAAGATGCAGCTTTGCAAGGTGCTCGTGATATTATTGCTGAATGGATAAATGAAAATGCATTTATAAGAAAGCAGCTGCGTTCTCGATTTCAACGTTCAGCCTTACTAACTACAAAAGTTGTAAAGGCTAAGAAGGATGAAGAAAACGCTCAAAAATTTGAACAATATTTTGATTGGTCTGAGTCATTAGCACGCATACCTTCTCATCGATTATTAGCAATTTTAAGAGCTGAAAATGAAGGATTTATTAAGATAAATATTGGAATTGAAAAAGAAGTAGCAATCGATTTTATTGTTCAAAATACCATTAAAAGTAAAGGTATTTGCGCAGATCAGATCGAATTAGCCATAGTAGATTGTTACAAGCGACTATTAGAACCTACATTGTCTAATGGCGTGCTTCAAGAGGCTAAAGAAAAAGCCGATTTAAATTCTATTGGTGTGTTTGCTGCCAATTTATCGCAATTACTTTTAGCAGCGCCTTTAGGTGAAAAGCGAATTCTTGCTTTAGATCCGGGGTTTAAAACTGGATGTAAAGTTGTCTGTTTGGATGAACAAGGCAATTTATTGTATAATGAAACTATTTTTCCTCATCCCCCACAGCGTGATACTGCTATGGCTATGAAAAAAATACGTTCTATGGTTAATTCTTATAAAATTGAAGCTATTGCGATTGGAAATGGAACTGCATCGAGAGAAACAGAGTTTTTTATAAAGAAAATTGCTTTTGATAAACCGGTGCAAGTTTTTGTAGTAAGTGAAGCAGGAGCTTCAGTTTATTCTGCTTCAAAAATTGCCAGAGAAGAGTTTTCTAATTACGATGTTACTGTTCGTGGTGCTGTTTCTATCGGTCGTAGACTTTCTGATCCTTTAGCAGAACTGGTTAAAATTGAACCAAAAGCTATTGGAGTTGGACAATATCAACACGATGTAGATCAAGGATTATTAAAGAAAGAATTAGATGCTGTAGTCATGCGTTGTGTAAATGCAGTAGGAATTAATTTAAATACTGCTAGTAAATCTTTATTGAGTTATGTATCTGGAATCGGTGAAAAAATGGCAGAAAATATAGTTGCTTATCGAGCCGAAAATGGTGCTTTTACCGATCGAAAAGAGTTAAAAAAGGTACCTAGATTAGGAGAAAAAGCATTTCAACAAGCAGCAGCTTTTGTAAGAATAAATCAAGCAAAAAATCCATTAGATAACTCTGCAGTTCATCCAGAGGCATATCCAATTGTTACTAAAATGGCAAAAGATTTAGGAATTACACTTTCTGAATTGATTTCAAATAAAGAGAAAATAAGTACCATAAAAATAACGGACTACGTTACCGAAGATATTGGTGTTTTGGCTTTAGAAGATATATTAAAAGAGCTTGAAAAACCGGGATTAGACCCGCGTAAAACAGCACAGGTTTTTGAATTTGATCCAAATGTCAAGAGTATAAACGATTTAGAAGTCGGAAAAATACTCCCTGGAATTGTTAATAACATTACTAATTTTGGGTGTTTTGTGGATATTGGAATCAAGGAAAGTGGACTTGTACATATTTCTCAACTTAAAGCCGGTTTTGTATCTGATGTAAATGAAGTTGTGAAATTGCATCAACACGTTACAGTACGTGTCCTTGAAATAGATACTGCCAAAAAGAGAATTCAACTTAGTATGTGTTTAGAGTAAAAGTGTAGAATTCCTCATTTTAAGTGTAGAATTCAATTGATATCCCCAATTTATATTTTTAATTGAATTTTACAAAGTATTGAAAAATAGTATATTATAATTTTGGCACTACTCTTGTATAAAATATATACAAGCAACACTTTAGTAATTTTAACGAATGAAAAAGTACAGTTAAGTAGTGTTTTTATTATGTTTTATAAGGGAAAGCACCCATCTTTTTTTGAGATGGGTGTTTTTTTATAAATAAAAACTGCAAGTAATTCAAAAAGAAATACGCTACTACTGTACCAACTTTTTTCAATTTTAATCTCTATAATTTATTCAAGGTAAAGTACAAATGTGTAGGAAATAGCCTAACCCTTTCCATTCGATCTAGTACGCTTTTCCTACGTAAAGTCAAATCAAGCTCGACTGAAATTGGGAATAAGAATTGTAGAAATAGAAAGTAAAATAAGAATACGTATTAAAATATCATTATAAAATATCACAGACAGATGACTAAAAAAAGCATTTAACTCTTTAGTATTTAGATGTTTTGATACTTTGCATTTGGCTTTTGGAATATCTAAAAAAGAAAAAGATCATTTTCATACTACGTATATTTTAAAAATTGAAAATTTCGAATAACGTGTCTTATAGAGATTTTTTTACAAATTTACTTTATTTGTAATATTTTTCTCATAATGATCATTTTGATAGTAAATGATAGATTTTGCTCACTTTTGATGAAAATGCTCACTTTTGATAATTTTAAAAATCTTAATTACTGATAATCAATTATATATGAATTTTAAAAATGCATTTGTTCGGAAGGGCTTCGGTAAAGTCCAGTGTTTACTCGGGTTTGAGGGCTGTTTTCCGAAGGTGACCCGAACAAGACCCGAAGGAGATCCGAACAAGTTTCCCATAAATTCTACCAAAAAGGACTAAAAATCAAAAAAATGAAGTCAATGTTAAAATGAAATTGATCTAGAAAACTTGATAAATCATAGTGTTTAAATAGCCAAAGTGGAAGTTGTGTACGGGCATTTTAATAAAGAGGCTATTCGTTTTGGTTTAGGAAACCTTTGTTCGCTTATTGATTAAACTAGTAAGTAGAGCTCGATTTTATTTGATAGCACTCCCCTATTTTAATTGTTTTTATTAAAATAAAAATGCGCTTAAACTTAGTTTAGCGCATTTGGATATCGATTCGTAATGACCTTGCTTATTGGTCAGACTTAGATTCTTCTTTATTCTCAGGGGCTTTATTTTTAGAAGCAGGATTTCCTTCTTCTTTGGTTGCATCTTTAAATTCTTTGATTCCAGAACCTAATCCACGCATCAATTCAGGGATTTTCTTACCTCCAAATAATAAAAGTACAATCACAACAATTAAAATAATTTGTGGTGCACCGATCACTCCTAGTATAACAAATAATGTGTTCATTTTGGTAGTTTGTAACAATTATATACTAGCAAAGATAAAATAAATTTTTACACCACTTCACTTTGTAATAATTAATTTGATGTTTTTGTAATAAGATTAACAGAGAAGCAGCAAATGACTGTGAATAAAAGCCTAAAAGGATATTGACCGGTTTTTTTTATTCCTATATTTGTAATGTAAATTTTAATAGTTATGTCTGAAAAAAGACGGAAACGACAACATTTAAAAAAGAGATTTCTCAATAAGAATAGGCTTGTTCTATTGAATGAAAATACTTTTGAAGAAATTTTCTCCATAAAGCTTAATTTATTAAACGTTGTTGGAGGAACTGTAACACTTTTTTTTCTGTTGATTGTTTCTACAACAGTATTGATTGTTTTTACTCCCTTAAAAGAATTTATTCCAGGATATTCATCTGCTGATTTGAAGCGTAAAGCAATAGAATTATCTTTAAAAACAGATTCTTTAGAACAATCTATCCAAAAAAATGAACTTTATTTAGCTTCTTTGAAGCACGTTTTGACTGGTGAATTTGAGATTACTAAAGCCAATGTAGATTCTTTAGTAATGAATGAAGCACCACTTATAGATACAGAGGATTTAAAGCCTAGCGAAAAGGATTTAAAATTACGAGAATTGGTGCATTTGGAAGATAAATACAATGTTTTTCAAGAAGCCAAACCCAAAGTAAGTGCGGTTCTTTTTCCGCCTTTGAGAGGAACTATTTTAAAAAAATATGATTTAAAGGAAAAGCATTTTGCTTTAAGCATAGTAACACCCAAAGATACTCCGATCAAGGCTATTGCAAAAGGAGTTGTTTTGTTTGCTGATTGGACACCTAAAGACGGTTATAGCATTATTTTGATGCACGATGAAGGACTAATTTCAATTTATAAACACGCAGCTACTTTGACCAAAACACAAGGGGATAGAGTAAAAAATGGAGAAGTTATTGCATTGACTGGAGGAGGAATTGAAGATGCTTCTCATTTTCATTTTGAATTATGGAAAGAAACAACTCCTTTAGATCCTACATTATTTATAGATTTTGATTAAAAGAATATTATGTCTTTAAAAACCTTTGCCTCGAAAATATTTGCAAGTATTATACATCAGAAAACCCAAAAATGGGTTCAGAATCCGGTAGAAACTCAGCAAAAAGTTTTCAAAGAATTAATCGAATCTGCTAAGCAAACCGCTTTTGGTCAAGATCATCATTTTGGAAGTATTCATACACATGCCGATTTTGTAAATAGGGTTCCTGTTCGAGATTATGAAGCTATAAAGCCTTATATTGAACGCGTTGTAGCAGGTGAGGAGTCTGTTTTGTGGAAGGGGAAACCTGTTTATTTTGCCAAAACATCTGGAACTACCTCTGGGGCTAAATACATTCCACTTACCAAAGAATCGATGCCTTTTCATATCCAAGCTGCAAGAAATGCAATTTTGGCTTATATACACGAAACAGGGAAAGCCGATTTTGTTGATGGAAAGATGATTTTTTTGCAAGGGAGTCCGATTCTTGAAGAAAAGAACAACATCAAGTTTGGTCGTTTATCAGGAATTGTAGCTCATTATGTTCCCAATTATTTGCAAAAGAATAGAATGCCTAGTTGGGAAACCAATTGTATTGAAGATTGGGAAACTAAAGTAGCTGCTATTGTAGAAGAGACTGTAAATGAGAATATGACAGTTATATCGGGTATCCCAAGTTGGGTACAGATGTATTTTGAACAACTAGTACAGCGCGAAGGAAAACCGATTGGAGAACTATTTAAAAAGTTTAACCTGTTTATCTACGGAGGGGTCAATTACGAACCTTATCGTGCAAAGTTTGAAAAAATGATTGGTAGGAAGGTACCATCTATTGAATTGTTTCCTGCTTCAGAAGGTTTTTTTGCATATCAAGATTCACAAGAAGAGCGAGGCATGTTATTGTTATTAGATGGGGGGATTTTTTACGAGTTTATCAAAGTTGCTGATTTTCATACCGAAAATCCTAAGCGCTATACGATTGGTGAAGTAGAGTTAGGAGTCAATTATGTATTGATTATAAGTACCAATGCTGGTTTGTGGGGGTATAATATCGGAGATACGGTTCAATTTACAAGTTTAAAACCTTATCGCGTTGTTGTTTCAGGGAGGATCAAGCATTACATTTCTGCTTTTGGAGAACACGTAATTGGTAAAGAAGTAGAGTTGGCTTTGGAAGAAGCAATGAAAGGAACTACAATACAAGTTAATGAATTTACAGTTGCTCCTCAAACAGCTCCAGAACAAGGGTTGCCGTATCACGAATGGTTTATTGAATTTGAAAAAGAACCAGAGGATTTAGCATCCTTTGCGCTAAAAATAGACAAAGCTTTGAGAGATCAGAATGTTTATTACGACGACCTCATTGTTGGAAAAGTTCTACAAACATTAAAGATTAGTTGTGTAGAAAAACATGGTTTTCAGGATTATATGAAAAGTATCGGTAAATTGGGAGGTCAAAACAAATTACCTAGACTGAGCAACGATAGAATTCTTGCAGATCAACTTAAATTAAAGTAATCAAGATATTAAAAAAGAAGAAAATGAAAGAGATTAAAAATATATCAAGAACAAGAGCACAGGTTTCTTCTGCTGCTGTTGAACGTATGTACATTACGATGCGCCACTTATTTAACCGTGGATTTTATAAACCTATGGGAATTTCGGGCGATACTTTAAGAGAAGCACTTTTAGAGCTACGACCTGAAATTTATGGAACTATAGCAGAAGAAAAAGTTGAATTAGATGGCTTGTTATACGTAATCGAGCGCTTACCAATTGGAATTGAAGAATGTAGATATATTAATTTAACATCGGATGAAGGGTATTCTTTTTCTCATTTTACAGCAATTGTTCCACCTAAGCGTAGACGTAATTGCTATCGAATAGACGAAGAGCAGATGAATATTGAAATCACTCGTGGTCGTTCAGATATTTATGATGTATTGACACATCTTACTTTTATTTTTATTGAATCGCATAAAATAAAAGATCGTGTATTGATAGATGAAAATGGAAAAGTTACTCGCGATTGGAAAAAAATTGAAGCAGGAGCACTTAAAGAAGAATGGTTAGAATTAGAGGAAAAAGAGATTGTTATTTCTCATTTAGCCAATGTATTAGGGCGTTCTTTTGCTGAAGTATTATCGATTTACGGCAAATTTGCAATTCCAGAAAATCCAGATCGTTTTTTGGATGTAGTTTATTGGTTAGGTAAATTGGCAATAGAAGAAGTTGTTGATAATAATAAGCGTACAATTACGTTTAGTCCTTTATTACGTGAGCGTTTAGGGCATCACATCTATGGAGAAATATGGTCGGATCGAATTAAGAATGAGTTAAAAAAACGCAATTTATTGGAACGACCAATTCACATTATAAGTGCTAATATGCACAGTGTAATGAACTCTATTTTTGCAAGTCACGTATTGAAAGATAGTTTTGATTTTAGTTCTGAATTGGATGTTTTTGAAGAGTTAAGCAAACCAGAAAACAGCGATTTAAGACGTCAAGTTCGCGAACGAGCAGAAGCAGAAGGTATGGTGTTTTTAGCAGATCAGTCTGGAACAAATATCGATGTACAAATTTTTGATACGGAAAAAATTAACTTTACTGATACCGCTTTTTCTGCTCAAAAGATAGCAGGCGATTTTCCCGTTATTATTGTAATGGATTACGCTTTTGGAGAGCAAGCTTATGAAACGATTGACGAATTATTAAAGCCATTCCAAAAAAGTACTTTCCTTCAAGTGGAATCTGTATCTATAATGGGAAAAGCAGGTATTTTGACAGGTGGAAAAGGAGATATTATGATTCCTTTTGCTCATATAAATGAAGGAACAGGAGATAACTATCCGTTTGATAATGAGTTGACAGGAGCAATGTTTGAAGGACAAGGAATTCCTGTTGTTGAAGGTACAATGGTAACCGTTTTGGGAACATCACTTCAAAATAAAGATTTATTGAAGTTTTTCCACGATTCAACTTGGGGAGTCATCGGATTAGAGATGGAGGGGGCTCATTACCAAAAGGCAATTCAATCGGCATCTAAAATTAGAAAAAGTATTAATCCTAATGTAAAAGTTCGTTATGCTTACTATGCTTCGGATAATCCATTGGAAACAGGAAGTACATTAGCTTCTGGAGGATTAGGAACAACAGGAGTAAAACCAACGTATTTAATTACGATTAAGATTTTGGAACAATTATTTAATATTATTTAATCGGATGAACCAAGAAGGTAATGTAGATCAAGAAGTAGATTTGAATTATTTGGCTAAAACAACCAATGCCTTTTTAAAGCGTTGTGGAATAGCTTTGTATTTCTTCATTCTATTTTTAAAAAAGAATATTTATCTCCTTTTAATAGGACTTATAGTTAGTGGAGGATTGGGCTATTTGCTTGATTTAAAGTTACCTAAAAAGTTAGAAAATGTTATTGTTGTAGCTCCTAATTTTGGAAGTACAGATTTTTTGTATAAATCATTACCAAGTTATTCTTATGTGCTTGATGATGCAACAAATGAAGAGAAAAGTTTGGTATGGGAAATCGAGAAGTTAAAGGTTTCGCCCGTTCAAGATTTTTATGAATTGATGCATAACAACCAAAGTTTTTTTGAAACTTTTACAGTTGTATCAGAGCGAACAGGGGATATAAAAGAGGTTATTGAAGGAGATATTTTAAGTAGAAATTACCGCTATCATCAAATTACATTTACCTCAAAAAGTACACAAGACGCTAATGTGTTGGCTGATTTTATATTAAAACAAATTAATAATCAACCTTATTATTTAAAGCGTAAAGAGCTTGAATTGTCAAATTTAAGACTTCGAAAAGAGGAATCAGAAGCATCTTTAAAACAGTTAAATCATATTTTAGATCAAGCAGGAACAGCTACTAGTTTAGATAAAACGACTTTGAATGTAAACGATTTTTCTGCCTTATCAACTTTGGTGGGAACAAAGGAAAGTGTTTTGATTGAGTTGAAGCGATTGGATGTATTACTTCAAGAAGGCGATGCAGTAGTATTTGAAGTTGATCGAATGGTGAATCTTTGGAATAAAACACTTTGGAATCAATACAAATATTTGCTTCCAATAGTATTTATAGGTTTATTTTTTGTTGTTTCGCTGTTTCTCGCTTTTATGAGAAAATTCAAAACATTAACAACTCAACAATAATATGAAAGTAGTAGAAACTAACTTAGCAGGTTGTTTTGTATTAGAACCAGCTTTGTTTTATGATAGTCGAGGGTATTTTTTTGAGAGTTTTAATCAAGAAAAATTCAATGAATTATTAGATATTGAAGTCACTTTTGTACAAGATAATCAATCTAAATCGACGCAAGGAGTTTTAAGAGGGTTACACTATCAAACAGGTGAATTTGCACAAGCCAAACTAATACGTGTAATACAAGGCTCTGTATTGGATGTAGCGGTAGATGTAAGGCCTGGTTCTAGAACTTATGGCGCTTACATTACAGAAGTACTCTCGGATGAGAATCAGAAGCAAGTTTTTATACCGAAAGGCTTTGCACACGGTTTTTTGGTTTTGAGTGAAACAGCGATTTTTTCATATAAATGCGATCAATATTATTCCAAAGAATCAGAAGCCGGAATCCGTTATGACGATCCAACACTAGCTATTGATTGGAAGGAACTTAGTTCAAATTTAATTATTTCGGATAAAGATTTGGCGTTGCCAAGTTTTGAAAATGCACAAGCAATATGGTAATATTAGTTACTGGAGCTCAAGGTCAGGTAGGGCAGGCATTACAGACTGTTGCCACTTTATACCCAGATTTTGAGTTTGTATTTTGCAATTCAAGAGAATTGAATATTACTGATTTTAAGAGTTGTTCTGAAAAAATAAGAGCTATAAAGCCTGCTGTAATTTTTAATTTGGCAGCATATACAGCAGTAGATTTGGCAGAGGATGAGGCTGATAAGGCTTTTGAAGTGAATTCAAAAGGAGTTGAACACTTGGCAAAGTTGTGCCGTGATTTAAACATTACGCTGGTTCATCTTTCTACTGATTTTATTTTTGATGGATTGAAAACAAATCCATATTTAGAAACAGATTTACCAAATCCGATCAATGTTTATGGAGCTTCAAAATGGGCTGGTGAGCAGCATATAGAGCAGCTTTTAGAAAACTATTATATCGTGCGTACTTCTTGGGTGTATTCAGATTTTGGATCAAACTTTAAGAATACGATGTTGCGTTTAGCAAAGGAAAGAGATACGATAAGCGTTGTAAACGATCAAATAGGCTGTGCTACAAATGCAGTGGATCTAGCTAATGCATTGCTGAAGTTAATCGCTAAAAGGGCTCCTTATGGGGTTTATAATTATTGCGGAAAAAAGAGTGGTTCTTGGTATGATTTTGCGATGCGCATTTTTAAAGATGCTGGAGTCTCCATTACAGTTTTGCCAATTCCCACTTCTGCATATCCTACAAAAGCAAAACGACCAGTATATAGTGTTTTAGACACTAAAAAATGGGATGCTATTCTCGGAACATAAAAATTAGACTTCTTGTAAGTTTTGATAATGAATGAATTATGTTGAGGCTAAAGACAATATATCGTTTTTTGTTCCTAGTGGGACTTTTTTTTATTCCTTTTAATCAGTTTGAAGGTATTGCTGCTTTAGGGGAATATAAAAATGAGGCTGCAACTTATTTTTTCCTACTAGGTTTTGTTGTTTTAGCTATAGAAACAGGCTTAAAACGCAGTTTGTCTTTACCCGTGCAAAGTACTTTGGTACAGCTCTTACTAATTTTTATAAGTTGGTGTTTTCTCACCTTTATTTTTAATTATCCCATAATTTCGGCAAGTTATTATAAGCAAACTACGGGAGTCAATAGATTTATTCGTCAATATAGTTCTTTGTTGATCTCTACGGTAATTTTTACCATTTTATTTTGGAATAGCATACGGACGTGGAGTTTAAAAATGATTCTAATCGTTATTCGAAGAATCTTTTTTTGTAGCTTACTCTTTGTATTTACTTATGGATTTATAGAGACACTAATCGCTGTTTATGGTTTTTACAATTTATTGCCCGTTTTAAAACTGTTTGATTATTTCCCTTTTGTCAATACAACGATTGAAGTAGGAGCACGAATTTCTTCTATCTCTTATGAAGTACCAGCGCTTGGTAATTATTTAATCACCATTTCGGGGTGGATGTTTAGTTATATGCTCACTTCAAAAAATGTATTTCAACGCTATTTACCTACTTTTTTTGTTTTCTTCTTGATGTATTTTTCTGGATCCAGAACCGCCTTGATAATTGTTACCATTCAATTTGTCGTTTTTATATTAATCTTGTTGAACGAAGGTACTTATCGAAAAAAAATGTTGCTTACTTTTAAGCTCCTCATTCCTGTTTTCTTTGTTTTGTTTCTCGTAAAAGGAACTACAATTACCAATGCATTTTTAGATAAAATAGAAACTATTAATTTTTCAAAAAACTTGAAGCACAATATATCTAATCAAACCCGATTTGGTATGCAATATGCTTCGTTACAGGTTTTTAAAGAACATCCGATAACAGGAGTCGGTTTTGGGCAAGAAACATATCATAAAATTAAGCACTATCCTTATTGGGCAAAGCGGAATAATTATGAATTTCCGGAATGGTATGAAAACCAATCATTAAAATCATTTCCACCAGCATATAATTTATATACACGATTACTTGCTGAGGTTGGATTTATTGGCTTTTGTCTTTTTTTCTTTTTGGTTTTCTTGACAATATATGGGGCAAATTATTATTTGAAACGTACTTCTGGTTTAGAAAAAGCTTTGGCAAGTGTTTTATTAGTGTCGTTTGTTGGACTATCTTTGAATTGGCTTCAAATGGACTTCTTTAGACAATATGGTTTTTGGCTTTGTTTGTGTATTTTAATTTTGATGCAGCAAAAAGCATTATCCCAACAAATTAAAGATAAATAATGAGTGAAATAGTACTTTTAATACCCCATTTTAACGCTGTAGAGGAGTTGTATGCTACTTTAAAGACGTTGGATGAAACTATTGCTATGGATTTATTAGTTGTAGACGATGGTAGCCTCATAAAGCCAGATTTAATTTATTTGAAAGATCATTTTACTTTTGGAAAAGTATTTTTAGAGGTTTTGCCAAATAATCAAGGTATTGAATGTGCTTTAAATCACGGATTGCGTTGGATTGAAAAAAAGGACTATGCTTATATCGGGAGATTGGATTGTGGCGATTTTTGTAAGAAAGATAAATTTGCCAAGCAATTGAAGCAATTTCGAGAAGATAAAGAGCTTTTATTGTTAGGAACGTGGGCAAATGTGATGGATGAAAAAGGAGCTTTATTATATGAATTAAAACACCCTATAAACCTGTCTGAAATAGCTAAGAAGATGTATTTAAACAACTGTTTTGTGCATCCGTCTGTTGTATTTAGAAAAACTGTAATTGAGCGGGTGGGGTATTATCCTGAGAATTATGCATCAGCAGAGGATTTTGGATATTTCTTTAAAATAATGAAGATTGGGAAAGTAGCTAATTACCCTGAGATTTTATTGGATTATGTAGTTTCGGAACAATCTATTTCAACACAAAAGAGAAAGCAACAGATAGAAAGTAGAATTCAAATTATTCGAAAAAACTTTTATTTAGGATACTATCCGATAGTCGGGATTTTCCGAAACTTCCTTCTTTTATACACATCAAGGGCTTTGATAGAAAAAATAAAAACAAAAATTAGATGATGATGGCAAGAAGCGTTTCACAATCAAACATTCAGATGACCTATGATGGTTTATTTGGCTTATTTGTCGTTTTTGTGGTTTGTGATTTTATGATTGCTAATCTTGTAATGCTTGCCTTAGCGCCCTTGTTTTTATTTCGATGGAAAGAATATAAAAGTGTGATTTTAGAAAAGATAAAACAGCCTGCTTTTGTGGTTTTTTTTACGTTTGTTTTTTATGCATATTTACGTTTGGTAGTTATAGGTTCCTTTGACGAGAAAATTTTTAGATTGTTGATTCTTCCGCTGCTTGTAATGCTTCTTTCGTTTCAAATAAAGGAGTGGAATTATAGTTATTTAGGATTTATTGGTGCTGCTTTTGTAATGAGTTTATGGGGTCTTTTTAATATAGTACATCGTTATATGTATGACGGAATTTACGATATGACTTCGGGTTCAATTATAAATGAATTGCTTATTGTACAAAGGCCTTTCTTAGGTTTTATTTTAGTAACGGCTTGTTTATTAAGTATTCATTTCTCCAATCTTTTAATAAAATATAGATTTATTTTTTATTTTTTAGCGGTTTTTTTTGCAAGTTATATCGTTATTATCTCTGCAAGAATGGCTTTTTTGTCTATAGTTTTTATAGGAGTTTTATATCTGCTTTTTTATAGTAAAGTAGGTGTTTTTAAAAAGCTAATTTCTACTGCTGTATTTGTTTCCGGATTTGGACTTCTTGTCTTTTTAACACCAAGTTTGTCCAATCGATTTGTGCTTAATGAGCGCTTTGAAACCATTCAAAATCAACTTAAGGATTACGAGCCCCGTGTTACAATTTGGGAGTGCGGTTTTGGAATAATTTCCAAAGCCGATTTTAATGTGCTTTTCGGAATTGGGTCGCAAGAAGAAATTGTTGAAGCAATGGTGGCTTGTTATGCAGGTATTCAAGATAATCTCTCTCGAAGAGATTATTTTATTGCAGAACGATTTCATTTACACAATCAGTTTCTCGATACTTACGCGATGTTTGGCTTGATTGGATTAGTTCTTTTTATATCTTATTTCGCACTGATTTTTTTAAAAAATAAGAGTTCTTTTATTCCTACCGCTATTTTAGTTTCAATACTTAGTTTTTGTATGGTAGATTTGGTCTTCTACTTTCAAATCGGGATCTATTTATTTGCAATTCTTTCTGTTTTTTGTCTGAATTTTAAGCAAGCGTCTTCATAGATTTTTAGCATTTTTTGAAAGTTTTTTTCCGAGTCAAAGTTTTCAAGAACCGTATTATAAGATGCAAGTCCCATTTTATCTATTTCTAATTTAGTTTCAAACTTTTTTAATAGAGGAAGTGTATCGTCTGCGGATGTAAATAAATAACCATTATTTCCATTTTCAACAAGATCTCTATTGCCAACAATATCAGTTGCGACGATGGGTTTTTTTAAAGCCATTGCTTCTAAAACTGCGATGGGAAGTCCCTCCCATAGAGAGGTTTGAATATAAACATCCAATTGATTAAGAAGTGGTAATATCTCCAAATTATTTGTATTCCAACCTGTTATTTTAATATTTGGAGCTGTTAATTGAGCTCGATTTTCTCCATCTCCAATCCATACAAAGTCATATTGCGGATGTAAAATTGCAATTTGATTAAATAGTTCAGGATTTTTTTGCGGGAGAATTCTTCCTAAAGTTCCAAAAGTCAGTCGCTTATTTGAATGTGGAACGCTATAAGTACTAATTTGTTCAAAGTTGATTCCATTATTTACGAGTAGTGAGTTTCCAATTTTTTGGGCAATATCAAATTCAGATTTTCCACAAGCAATTGTAGTACCACCAAAAAATCTTTGGGTATATTTTTCGATGTTATAAAAAAGTATTCGTTTATTTTTAGAGGTATCTAGTTTGAGAAAGGAATATCCGTGAGGAGTATAAAAAAGGGGTACTTTTAGACGTGCTAATGCGCTAGCCCAACGACCAATAACACTTGCTTTAGAAGAGTGAAGGTGAATGATATTGGGTTGAATCTGTAAAAGAAGATCACGAATTTTTAAAGTTGCTTTTAAATCTTGAAAAGGCGCTAAGTTTCGTTCCATTTCTACTTCAATTAAGTGAATGTTTTCCGGAAAATCGGCACGTATTTTATCGCGATTGATTTCTTTTCTTTTTCCGCTATATATCAGGTAAATAGTTTTTCCTTCTTGTTGATCTAAAAACTGTAATAAAGCCTTGAAATAAGTATAGACACCGCCTCCTAAAGCTTCGATTATGTAAACGACTTTCACTTTTTTAATGACAAAATAAGACATTATTTTTTAATAAAACATCAATAATTGGAGTTATAAATTGAATCGATAAGTGTTTTAAAAAAACAATTGTAACTTTGTATCTATGAAACGAATATTGATCACTGGCGCAGCGGGATTTTTAGGATCTCATCTTTGCGATCGCTTTATTGCAGAAGGATACCACGTTATTGGTATGGATAATCTTATTACAGGTGATTTAAAGAATATAGCGCACTTGTTTGCTTTAGAAAATTTTGAATTCTACCATCACGATGTGACTAAGTTTGTTTTTATACCTGGTACACTAGATTATATTTTGCACTTTGCATCGCCTGCAAGTCCCATAGATTATTTAAAAATCCCAATTCAAACATTAAAGGTTGGATCTTTAGGTACACACAATCTATTAGGATTGGCTAGAGTTAAAAAGGCGCGTATTTTAATAGCTTCGACTTCTGAAGTGTATGGAGATCCCTTAGTGCATCCACAAACGGAAGAGTATTTTGGTAATGTAAATACCATTGGACCTCGAGGGGTTTATGATGAAGCTAAACGCTTTCAAGAATCAATGACAATGGCCTATCATACGTTTCATAACTTAGAAACTAGAATTGTTCGTATTTTCAATACTTACGGACCTCGAATGCGATTGAATGATGGTCGTGTAATTCCTGCATTTATTGGACAAGCACTACGTGGAGAACCTTTAACTATTTTTGGTAATGGTGAGCAAACGCGTTCTTTTTGCTATATAGACGATCAAGTAGAAGGAATATACAGACTATTGCTGTCTGATTACGCTTTGCCAGTAAACATTGGAAATCCTGATGAAATTTCGATAAATGATTTTGCTCAAGAAATTATAAAATTAACTCAAAGCAAGCAAACTATTATTTATAAGGATTTACCAGAAAATGATCCACTTCAACGCTGTCCGGATATTACAAAAGCTAAAGAACTTTTGGGATGGACACCCAAAGTAAGTAGAGCAGAAGGAATGAAAAAAACCTATGACTATTTCAAGGATTTTACAACGACAGAATTGTTAAAAGAAGAACATAAAGATTTTTCAAAATACATTTACTAGTGTTAGAACATAAGCAAGGACGTTATTCAAAATATTTAAAACCTTTTTCTTTACTACTCAATTTAGTAATTCTTAATGGACTTGCTTATTGGATATTTCCTGATTTTGAAGAGAAAGAATATTTTTTAATGTTCTTATCTTTTTCATGGATTTTTGGAGCTTGGATAACATCTTTCAACGATATTTATAGGCACACATCATTTAATGAACTACTAAGTAAAACAGTAAAACAGTTTTGTATTCAATTTGTTTTTTTAACTGCTTACAACGGTTTCTTTGCTCGTTTTGCCGAAGCAAATCACTTTATTAAATATGTTCTAATAAGCTTTATCTGTATCAGTTCGTTACAGATTACAATTTATTTTTTGGTTCGTTATTTTAGAATAAAATTAGGAGGTAATTTTAGGAATGTCATTTTTATAGGTGATGCGCCCGAAGTTACTGAATTAGAACACCTTTTTAAAAATGAAACCAAATTTGGATACCGCATCCTTAATACATTTGCTTCCTTAGAAAACTTAGACGCTATTAAAGAGGATATTTTATATCAAGGCATTGATGAAATTTACTTGAGTTATACATTGCTGTCTGATCAAAATGCGACGGAGTTGTTGTTTTTTGCAGACAATCATCTTAAAATAGTAAAATATATTCCCTCAGATCAAGTTTTGCTTCAAAGTAGTTTTAAAGTTGATTATTATGATTTAATTCCTGTAATCCCTCGATTGTATATTCCTTTGGATAAAATGTATAATCGAATGATAAAAAGAGGCTTTGATATTGTTTTTTCCCTTTTAGTAATTGTTTTTATTTTATCTTGGTTAACACCTGTTTTGGCGATATTAATCAAATTAGAGTCCAAAGGACCTGTTTTTTTTAAACAAATTCGTACAGGTATTCACGAGTCAGAATTTGTTTGTTATAAGTTTCGATCGATGTATATAAATGCAGAATCTGAGAGCCAACAAGCTAGCCGAGAAGATATTCGAATTACAAAAGTCGGCCGGTTTATAAGAAAAACAAGTTTAGATGAGTTTCCTCAGTTTATCAATGTTTTAATAGGGAATATGTCTGTTGTAGGCCCTAGACCACATATGGTTTCTTTTACTGAGATGTATTCCAAAAAAGTAAATCGTTTTGTTTTGCGACATTTGATCAAACCAGGAATTACCGGAATGGCACAAACACACGGATATCGCGGAGAGATAAATTGTGATCGAGATATTGTTAATCGTTTTAAATACGATTTGTTTTACATTGAAAACTGGAGTACTTTTTTAGATATCAAAATTATATATCTCACGATTATTAATCTGCTTAAAGGCGAAGAGAAAGCCTATTAAAAGCAAAATAATTTAAAGGTTGCAATCTCAATCATATTTTCTTTTTTAGCTAAAATATAGCTATTTTTGAAGCTTAATTACAAACAACACAATTCATGAAAATTTTATTATTAGGATCTGGAGGTAGAGAGCATGCTTTTGCTTGGAAAATGCTTCAGAGTCCAAATTGTACGGCTTTATTTGTTGCGCCTGGTAATGCGGGTACTGAACAAATAGCAACCAATGTAGCTATTAATCCAACAGATTTTGAAGCAGTAAAGAAATTTGCATTAGAGAATCAGATCGAAATGGTGGTTGTAGGGCCTGAAGATCCTTTGGTTCAAGGAATTTATGATTTCTTTATTCAAGATGCTCAAATTAGTCATATTCCTGTAATTGGTCCTTCAAAAGAGGCAGCACAATTGGAGGGAAGTAAGGAGTACGCGAAAGAGTTTCTAGAAAACAACAACATACCTACTGCTGCTTACAAGAGTTTTACAAAGGATACTTTGGCAGATGGATATTTATTTTTAGAGAGTTTAAAAGCACCTTATGTTTTGAAAGCAGATGGATTGGCTGCTGGAAAAGGAGTTGTTATTTTAAACGATTTGGAGGAGGCTAAGGCTGAATTAAACCAAATGTTGGTAGATGCTAAATTTGGAGATGCAAGTTCTAAAGTTGTTATCGAAGAATTTTTGGATGGTATAGAGTTGAGTTGTTTTGTATTAACAGACGGTAAATCGTATAAAATATTACCAACAGCAAAAGATTACAAGCGTATTGGTGAAGGAGATCAAGGGCTTAATACAGGAGGTATGGGGGCTGTTTCTCCAGTTCCTTTTGCGGATGCTGTTTTAATGGAAAAAATTGAAACCCGTATTGTTAAACCTACTATTGAAGGGTTTAAAAAAGGAGGTTTAGTTTATAAAGGGTTTGTGTTTATTGGATTGATTAAAGTTGGTGATGAGCCTTATGTTATCGAATATAACGTACGTATGGGAGATCCGGAAACCGAAGTTGTGTTACCACGCATTCAATCTGATTTAGTAGCGTTATTTCAAGCCGTTGCAAATGAAACATTGGCAGCGCAAACTTTAGAAATTGATCCTAGAACAGCAACAACCGTTATGCTTGTTTCTGGAGGTTATCCAGAGGACTATGAAAAAGGTAAAGTAATTACGGGGCTTAATAATGTGAATGAATCTTTAGTGTTTCATGCTGGAACAGCAATGAAAAACAAAGAAGTAGTTACCAATGGAGGTAGAGTTTTGGCTGTAACTTCTTTTGGAGAAAACTTTAAAGAAGCTGTAAATCAATCTTATCAAAACATAGACGAGCTACATTTTGATAAGATGTATTTTAGAAAAGATATCGGATTCGATCTTTAATTATTTCAAAAATGAGTGGGCTGTTGTATCTTGCTCATCTTCTTTGTTTTCTTTGAAGATTTTCATTTGCTTTAACCAAAAAGCAAAAGCACCACAACAAATGATTATAAAAATCCAGTTGATGATGTTAGCAGTCCACCAATTTGATAATTCCAAGTTTCTAAAAAAATCCATTGGTATAAAAAGAATTTTTTCGAAAAGGAACGCGATACCGTGAAAAAATGAAGTCATTTTACTTTATTTTATGAATTAAGTATTAGTTCGAGTCGATTTTTAAGTGTCATGAAAAAGTAGACACCAAATATCATGTACAAAAATATAAAATATATAGATGTTAGCAAGTCTTTTTAGTAAAACAAAACCTATTAATTACGTTATTCTTACGATTCTATTGGTATTTACTTTTGTTTCGTATCAATTTTATAACCAAAAAGTACCGAGTACTGGATATGAGATTTTTAAGACCGTAGCTACATTGGGGTTTTTAGTACTGTCTCTTATTCTGACTCAGTTTATCGTTCAGAAAAATAGATTGGTAAAGGACAATGCATATGTTCCCTTGCTATATGTTTCTTTTTTAATTATGTTTCCTACAACATTACTTAATGTAAAAGTGGTTATTGCAAACTTTTTTATATTGCTGGCCTTAAGGAGGTTGTTCTCGCTTCATTCTCTAAAAAGTCCACAAGAAAAGTTGTTTGATGCTTCATTATGGATTTTAGTAGCTGCTCTTTTTCACTTTTGGAGTTTGTTTTTTTTGGTACTATTGTTTTTTGCAGTTGCTTTTTATGTAGGTAGAGATTATAGAAACTGGTTTATTCCAGTAATTGCATTACTAGCAGTTTTTATTTTCTTAAGCGTATACTTGATATTGGTTGGAGAGACTTATTCGGAATGGATTCAATCTAAAATTGTGATAAGTTTGGACTTTACTAATTTTAGTAATGTATACGAAAATATAGCTTTAGCAGTATTTACTTCAATTGCATTGCTGTTCTTTTTTACCGAAGTTGTGAATTTGAAAAGCAAGCAATTTAATATGCAAAGCTCCTATAAAAAAATCATTATCGCTTTCCTTATAGGAGTTGCAGTTTATGTGGTTTCTGAGGATAAAAATAATGGAAGCATTTTATTCACTTTCTTTCCTTTAGCTGTTTTAGGGTCTAATTATATTGAAATTATTCCTCAAAAATGGAGAAAAGAGTTTGTAGTCTATGGTGTATTAGGACTTTCCTTTTTCTTTTATTTCTCTCAGTTATTCTTATAGTTTTTGGCCATATGCTAGATCTCCGGCGTCGCCCAATCCTGGTAAGATATAGTTGTTTTCGTCTAATCCTTCGTCTAGAGTAGCTACCCATAAATGACAGTTGTCTGGCAATTGCTCTTCTAAGTATTTGATTCCTTCTGGAGCAGCTATAACCACAGCGATGTGAATTTCTTTAGGCGTTTCTTCTGACATTAATTTTTTGAAAACAGCCACTAATGATTGTCCTGTTGCTAGCATTGGATCAATCAAGATCATAATTTTATCTTGAAAAGATGGCGCAGCTTGGTATTCTACAAGAATCTCACTTGCTTCACCGTGTTTACCGTGGCGTCTGTATGCAGACACAAAACCATTTTCTGCATCATCGTAAAAGTTCATAAAGCCTGTATGTAAGGCCAAACCAGCTCTTAAAATGGAGCATAGAACCACGTTGTCTTCAATACACGTTGTATCTTTAAAACCCAAAGGCGTTTGTACTCTTACTTGTTTGTAAGGGAGTGTTTTGCTTAATTCATAAGCCATGATTTCTCCGATACGCTCGATGTTTTTTCTAAAACGCATGCTGTCTTTTTGAACATTGACATCGCGTAATTGCGTTAAAAAATGATTTAGAATACTGTTTTCTTCAGAGATATAATGAATTTTCATAACTTAATAATTAGTTCGATAAAAGTATAAAAACTATATTTGTAAATAAAATAATTCATATGTTTTCAGAAGTAGCATTTCCGATTTTCGAAGAAAGTATCCGTGATTATCATCAGTTTGATGATGTAGATCAGCCGATTAACAATCCTTATCCTAAGGATAAAATCGAACATTTATTATATTTAAAAAACTGGATTGACACGGTTCAGTGGCATTTTGAAGATATTATTCGTGATCCACAGATTGATCCGGTAGCCGCTTTAGCCCTAAAAAGACGTATTGATGCTTCAAATCAAGAGCGAACAGATATGGTTGAGTACATTGATAGCTACTTCTTACAAAAATATAATGATGTTACAGTAAAGACAGATGCTAAGATAAATTCGGAAAGTCCAGCTTGGGCAATTGACCGTTTATCAATCTTGTCTTTGAAGATTTATCATATGAATGAAGAAGCAACTCGTACAGAAGCAAGCGAGGAGCACCGTGCTAAATGTCAAGAAAAATTAGATGTTTTGTTGGAGCAAAAGAAAGATTTGACAACTGCAATCGATGATTTATTGAATGACATTGCAAATGGCGATAAATACATGAAAGTGTATAAGCAAATGAAAATGTATAATGATGAGGAGTTAAATCCAGTATTGTATCAAAATAAAAAATAATTATATCTTTGATATAAATTATTGAAAGCGTGATTTTTTCACGCTTTTCTTGTTCATAAACAAATTTATATTTACGTGGAAAATTCGAAACATATTTTAGTCTTTAGATTGTCTGCCATGGGCGATGTAGCGATGACAGTTCCTGTGATCAAAGCTTTGGTTGAACAGTATCCAGAAGTAAGTGTAACAGTAGTCTCGCGCCCATTTTTCAAACCTTTTTTTAAGGATCTACCACGAGTAGAATTTTTCTCTATTGATCTTAAAAAGCGCCATAAAGGGTTTTTAGGATTGATTCGATTGTATCGTGATTTAAAAGCTCTTAAGGTTGATTATTTTGCTGATTTCCATAATGTTTTGCGTTCTCAAATTGTTAGAAGGTTCTTTCATCTTGGTGGAATTAAAACAGCAGCTTTAGACAAGGGTCGTGCAGCAAAAAAAGCGTTAACTAGATCGGATAATAAAGTTTTTGAGCAACTTCCTACAATGGTTGAAAATCATATCAAAACCCTTCATAAATTAGGTTTTGATGTAGATATGTCTCACCCGACTTTTTTGGAAACCCCTAAACTTGCAACAGAATTGTTTCCTTATACAGGGGCAAAAGATTGTTTTTGGATTGGTATTGCTCCTTTTGCACAATATGATTCAAAAGTGTATCCTCTAGATTTGATGCAACAAGTAATTGATGTTTTAGCAGAACGTGAGCGTTCCAAAATATTTTTATTTGGAGGAGGTGAAAAGGAAATAGCATTGTTAAATCAATTGAAAAGAGATAATTACAATGTGATTGTCATGGCTGGGAAAGTAAAGTTTTCTGCTGAGTTGAATTTAATTCAACATTTAGACCTAATGCTTTCTATGGATTCTGGTAATGCACATATAGCTGCAATGTATGGAAAGAAAGTTATAACTTTATGGGGTGGAACACATCCATTTGCTGGATTTGCCCCTTTTAATCAGCCTGATGCATTTTGTATTACAGCAGATCGTACTCAATATCCATTGTTGCCATTATCAGTTTATGGGAATAAAACCATACCAGAATATCAAGATGCTATGCGTACAATACAGCCAGAATTGGTTGTAAACAAGGT
This sequence comes from Flavobacterium sp., assembly GCA_030151565.1. Lineage (GTDB taxonomy): Bacteria > Bacteroidota > Bacteroidia > Flavobacteriales > Flavobacteriaceae > Flavobacterium. The sequence continues at coordinate 34,950 of JASLDM010000145.1, forward strand.
AATAGAAGTGCTTGCTTCAAACGAATAAAAAGAGTTTTAAAACGATTAATTTATTAGCGATGAACATAGAAAAATATATTCGAGATATTGTCGATTTTCCTAAACCAGGAGTTGTATTTAAGGATATTACACCATTATTAAACGATCATACTATTTTGATGGAAACAACAAAGCAACTTGTAGCTTTAGTAGGAGATCAACGTATAGATAAAGTAGTTGGAATGGAAAGTAGAGGTTTCTTTTTTGCTACATTATTAGCGGCAGAATTGGGAGCAGGTTTTGTACCTGTACGCAAACCTAATAAACTTCCGTTTGATAAAATTTCTGAAGAGTATGCTCTAGAGTATGGTTCAGATATCTTGGAAATTCATCAAGATGCTATCCAACCTGGACAACGTATTTTGATTCACGATGATGTTTTAGCTACTGGAGGTACCGCAGAAGCTGTATGCAAATTGGTGGAACGCTTGGGAGGAGAAATTGTACAAGTTAATTTCTTAATGGAACTTTCATTTTTAAAAGGTAGAGATAAACTGAAGGGATATGAAGTGAAAAGCTTGGTTTCATATTCTTAAATTTATCATTTTTAATAAAACAGAAGATTTATAAATATCTTGAAAATAAGGTATTTATAAATCTTTTGTTTTTTTTAATATAATTTATTTGGTGAAACCAAATAATATTAGAAACATTTGTAAAGCTTTTAAAAGCACACAAATATACGATGAAGAAACAAAATCTAAATATTGAATTCCTATCAAGCAGAGCGCTCGCTTCTGCTGCTATTGGTAT
>JASLDM010000069.1 GCA_030151565.1 Flavobacterium sp.
TTTTTTCATAGCATTAAAAAAAGCAGCTCTGCTTAGGGGTTCATACTCCTCCGTTTCCCCAAGGAGGACTAGATTGTCGTTAGCGGCTTTTCTAAAGCTGTAATTTGCTAAATTACCTGTACGCGTACAAACAGCATGTACTTTGGTAACGTATTCTGCAGTTGCCATTAATGCAGGCATCGGACCAAAGGGATTTCCTTTGAAGTCCATATCTAATCCAGCAATGATAACACGAACGCCAGAATTGGCTAAATCGTTGCATACTCGTACAATTTCGTCGTCAAAAAATTGCGCTTCATCGATGCCAACTACATCACAACCATCTGCCAAAATACGAATATTAGCTGCTGCCGGAACTGGTGTAGACCGAATTTCATTTGAGTCGTGTGAAACTACATATTCCTCGTCATATCGTGTGTCGATAGCGGGTTTAAATATTTCAACTTTTTGTTTGGCAAATTGGGCTCGTTTTAATCGGCGTATCAGTTCTTCCGTTTTTCCAGAAAACATGGAGCCGCAAATAACCTCTATCCAACCAAACTGTTCTTTGGGATTTACTGTATTTTCGAGAAACATTTTGTAAATTTCAGGCTGTAACCAGCAGTTTTTTGTGTTACTTTGTAAAGGCAAATGTACCAAAAAAAGAGCGTGTTTTACTAATCTAAAATAAAAGTTATGAAGAAAGTTTTGGAAGGAGAATTATTGAGCATTGCGCATCGTATCTTGCAAATGAAAGATAAAGAGGATGTTAGTAGGTTGTATTATGAGGCAAAAGAGGTTTATGAAAAATTATTTATTTTAAAGTTTTATCATGAAAATCAAGAAGTTCTAAAGAAATCACTATCTCAAGATACTTTAGAAAAACAATTGGAACTAGCTACTAGGGAAGAAGGAGAAGGAGGAACTGTTTTTGGAAATGAGGCTATTGAAAAACCAAGGGAAAGAAGTCAAATGCCAACGGATTTAATTGAAGAAGAATATCCAATTGTAGTTGAGCAAGAGGAAGGTAGTCAATCGCATATAAAAACAGAATTGATGCGCGAAGAGGCTGTGAAAGTAAATTCAGAGATTGAATTAACGGATTTTGAAAAGAAGAATATCCAATATGAAAATCAATTTATTGAAACTCCTTTTAATGAATCAATCGAAGAGAGTGAAGAAGATCAATTGATTCATCAATATTTAGACCAACACGAAGCTATGTTGAAAAATCAAGAATCTAAGCATATTCAAGATTTGACACCTACTGAAGAGGAACTACTAGCAGTTAAGGAAGAAACTGAAAAGGTTGCAACGCATATTGAGGAAGATGATGTACCATCTGTTATGGTTGATAGCGAACCGATAATGGATTCGGATTCATTTACCTCTTCAATGGAAAATAATGAACAGGCTACAATGCATATTGAGGAAGATGAGATGCCATCTATCATGGTTGAAAATGAATCTTTATTGGAATCCGATTCCCTTGTAACTTCATTTGAAAGTGATGAAAAGGTATTCAACCTTGAGGACCCTTTTTCGGGATTTGATTTTGGAGAAGTTGATTTTGTTCGTGTAGAAGATGTAGAAAAAGAAGAGGTTGCAAAGTTTGATTTAGCTTTTAAAGCCGTAGATGATACGCCACCCGCTTTAGAGAAAGAGGATGGTTTGCCAGTCCAAAGTTTATTTGACTTTGAGAAAGAAGTAGTTGTTGAGAATAAGCAAAAATCATTAAACGATATATATAATAGCACGATTACAGTAGGATTAAATGATCGTATCGGTTTTGAAAACCATTTGTTTAATGGAAGTGCTGAAGATTTGAATCGTGTTTTGTCTCAGTTAAATACGGTTAATACTTGGGAAGAGGCCAGAAGTTTTATAGCGGAATTAGTAAAGCCTGATTACAATAACTGGGAAGGAAAAGAGGCTTATGAAACACGTTTCATGGAACTTGTAGCAAAGAGATTTATATAAAATGGGGAAATTATACTTGGTACCTACTCCAATAGGAAATTTAGAAGATATGACCTTTCGAGCCATTCGTGTCTTGAAAGAAGCAGATTGTATTTTAGCAGAAGACACTCGTAATAGTGGTAAGTTACTCAAGCATTTTGAGATTGCTACACCGATGTATAGTCATCATATGCATAACGAACACAAAACAGTAGATGGCTTGGTAAAGCGTTTACAGGCGGGAGAAACCATAGCATTAATTTCTGATGCAGGTACGCCTGCAATTTCAGATCCAGGCTTTCTGTTGTCTCGAGCTTGTGTTGAAAATAAAGTTGATGTTGAATGTTTGCCTGGTGCTACGGCCTTTGTTCCTGCATTAGTAAATAGCGGGCTTCCGAACGATAAGTTTGTATTTGAAGGATTTTTACCTGATAAAAAAGGACGACAAACACGTTTTTTACAACTTGCAGAAGAAGTTCGAACGATGATTTTATATGTTTCGCCTCATAAATTGGTGAAAACGCTACAAGAGTTTAAAGTGTATTTTGGGGATGATCGACCAATATCTGTATCTAGAGAACTTTCGAAACTACATGAAGAGACAATTAGAGGTTCGGTAGTTGAGGTTTTAGCTCATTTTGAAGCGAAACCGCCGAAAGGAGAAATTGTAGTAATCGTTGGAGGAAAGAAATAAAAACGAAAAGGATAAACCTATAAGGGTCAATGAACAACAAGTATGGTTGGACATTGACCTTTTTTTTTGATAACTTTGAATAAAAACACAGAAATATGTCACACATAGTAACCACAGTTTGGAAAGAAAATTTACAGTTCTCATCAACCAATCCGGGAGGAGATTTAATGATTGATGCGGGACCTGAAAACGGCGGAGATGGACAAGGATATCGTCCTAAAGCATTGATGCTTTCTGCTTTGGCAGGATGTTCAGGATTAGATGTAGCTTCACTTATTAAAAAAATGCGTTTACAAGTAGCTGATTTTAAAATTGAAACGGAAGGATTGTTGACGGATGGAGATCCAGCTATTTATCATACGGTAAAGGTAGCGTACCATTTTTATGGACCAGAATTGGATGAAGTCAAATTGACTAAAGCCGTAAACTTATCAATTGACACTTATTGCGGTGTAATGGAAATGTTTCGAAAATTTGCTACAGTAGAAACAAGTATTCACTTCCATAAACAAGCTTAAAACTAAACCATGCGTTGGACGTTAAAAACCGAACCAGATGTTGCTGTTGTGGCTAACTTAGCTGCAGCTTTAAAAATTGAACCCCTTTTATCAAAGCTTTTGGTGCAAAGAGGTATCACAACATTTGATGCTGCTCGTCAGTTTTTTCGTCCCTCTTTAGCTGCCTTACACGATCCTTTTTTGATGAAGGATATGCATAAGGCAGTGAATCGATTGGAAATCGCTTTTGAGACAGATGAGAAAATCTTGGTTTTTGGAGATTATGATGTTGATGGAACTACTGCGGTAGCTTTAATGGCTTCTTATTTAAGAACGATATATTCTGAAGTAGATACGTATATTCCGGATCGCTACGCCGAAGGATATGGCGTTTCATTTGCAGGAATTGATTATGCTTATGATCATAATATTACGCTTATTGTAGCCCTAGATTGTGGAATTAAGTCTGTAGATAAGGTTTTGTACGCCAAGCAAAAAGGGATTGACTTCATTATTTGTGACCACCATTTACCAGGTGACGAAGTTCCAGATGCAGTTGCAGTTTTAGATCCCAAGCAACACGATTGTTCTTATCCGTATGATGAGTTATGTGGTTGTGGAGTTGGATTTAAATTAATTCAAGCGTTAGGACAAAGACGTGGACAAACAATAGAAACCTTTATACCTTACTTAGATCTTGTGGCAACTGCAATTGGTGCGGATATTGTGCCGATCACTGGAGAGAATAGAATTTTGGCTTATTTTGGATTGCAGGTTATCAATTCCAATCCACGTCCAGGTATTCGAGCTTTATTAAAGCAATATTCACAAAAAGAATTTACAATTACGGATATCGTTTTTAAAGTAGCTCCCAAAATTAATGCAGCAGGACGTATCAAGCATGGCAATTATGCGGTAGACTTACTTACGAAATTTACTTTTGAAGAAGCTTTGCAAACGGCGGAAATGATTGTCAATTTTAATGATGAACGACGTGAATTAGATCAGCAAATCACTGAAAAGGCATTAGAGCAAATTATCAAAAATGAAGAGGTGGGGTGTAAAACCACCGTGGTTTATGATCCTGAATGGCACAAAGGAGTTATTGGTATTGTAGCATCTCGTTTGATTGAAACGTATTATCGACCAACTTTAGTTTTTACCAAAAGTGGAGATTATTTAGCAGCTTCTGCACGGTCAGTAAAAAATTTCGATGTTTATAAGGCATTAGAGGCTTGTTCAGAACACATGCTTCAATTTGGAGGGCATATGTATGCTGCTGGTTTAACTTTGGAGACAAGTGCGTTTCCTGCTTTTAAAGCAAAGTTTGAGCAAGTAGTTTCAGAAACTATTACTGAAAAACAATTGGTTCCTGAAATTGAAATAGATGCTGTAGTTGATTTTAGTCAATTCAGTGACCGATTTTTACGAATATTGAAACAATTTGAGCCTCATGGACCAGATAATATGACACCTGTTTTTTTAACTAAACAGGTTTACGATACAGGGTATGCTAAACCATTGGGGAAAGAAAATGAGCATTTACGCTTATTTGTTAAGCAAGATAACTCAAAGGCTGGATATAGTGCAATTGCTTTTGGAGGAGGAGCTTGGATATCTAAGGTTAAACCGCGACAATATGTTGATATTGTATATAGTTTAGAAGAGAATGAATGGAATGGAAAAAAGAGTATACAGTTTCAAATAAAAGATTTACAAAATTCTTAAAAATACTAGAAACACAACAATGGGATCAATGAAAAAAGGATATTTTTGTTGTATAAATAAATATTATAAAAAATGAAAATTGCAGTAGTAGGAGCTACCGGCATGGTAGGCGAGATTATGCTAAAAGTTTTGGCAGAACGAAATTTTCCACTTACAGAATTAATCCCTGTTGCTTCGGAAAAGTCCGTAGGTAAAACCCTTTCTTTTCAAGGAAAGGAATACGAGGTAAAGTCTATGGAAGAGGCTCTACGAATGCGTCCCCAATTAGCCTTGTTCTCTGCAGGAGGTAGTATTTCATTGGAGTGGGCACCGAAATTTGCAGCCGTGGGAACTACTGTGATTGATAATTCATCTGCTTGGCGAATGGATCCTAATATTAAGTTGGTCGTTCCCGAAATAAATGCGACTTCTTTGACAGTTTCAGATAAGATTATAGCAAATCCAAATTGTTCTACTATTCAGTTAGTTATGACTTTAGCCCCTTTGCATAAGGTTTTTGGGGTTAAACGCGTTGTTGTTTCTACGTATCAATCGATCACAGGAACAGGAGTAAAGGCGGTGCAACAATTAGAGAACGAATATAAAGAAGAAAAGGGAGCGATGGCTTATCCTTATCCTATTCATCGAAATGCTTTACCACACTGTGACGTTTTTGAGGAAAATGGGTATACTAAAGAAGAAATGAAATTGGTGCGTGAAACCAAGAAAATATTAGGAGACGATCGTATTGCGCTTACGGCTACAGCTGTGCGTATTCCTGTTGTTGGAGGGCATAGTGAATCAGTAAATATTACTTTTGAGAAATCTTTTGAATTGGGACAAGTAAGACGATTATTGCATGAAACGGAAGGTGTTATAGTGCAAGATAATCCAGAAACAAATACGTATCCAATGCCGATTTATGCTGAAGGAAAGAACGATGTTTTTGTAGGAAGAATTCGTAGAGATGAAAGTCAAGAGAATGGCTTAAATCTTTGGATTGTAGCGGATAATTTACGTAAAGGTGCTGCTACAAATACGATTCAAATTGCAGAATATCTCATCAAAAATCAGTTGGTATAATATAAAAAAGTGAATCAAACTGAACTTCCTGATCTAGAGGAGGTGTTTGTGTAAAAATAAAAGCCGTTTCAAAATATTATTGAAACGGCTTTTGTTTTTATTTGTTTAAAAGATTTAAACTTAATTCTTTTAGTTGTTCATCGTCAATTTTTGCGGGTGCATCAATCATTACATCACGACCAGAATTGTTTTTCGGGAAAGCAATAAAATCACGGATTGTTTCTTGCCCTCCTAAAATTGCAACTAAACGGTCCAATCCAAAAGCTAAACCTCCATGTGGTGGAGCTCCATATTGGAAGGCATTCATTAGAAAGCCAAATTGCTCTTGTGCTTGTTCTGGAGTAAAACCAAGGTGTTTAAACATTAAGGCTTGTGTCTCTTTATCGTGTATACGGATTGAGCCACCTCCAATTTCATTACCGTTTAATACCATATCGTATGCATTTGCGCGTACTTTTCCAGGATCGGTTTCTAGCAAAGGAATGTCTTCTTTTTTAGGAGAAGTAAAAGGATGGTGCATAGCGTGGAAACGTTGGCTTTCTTCATCCCATTCAAATAAAGGGAAATCAATGACCCATAACGGAGCAAATTCATTAGCTTTACGTAAACCTAAACGATTTCCAAGCTCCATTCTAAGAGCGCTTAATTGTGCACGTGTTTTATTAGCTGGACCGGATAATACTAAAATTAAGTCTCCAGGTTTTGCTCCAGTTTCGTTTGCCCATGCTTGTAAATCTGTTTGATCGAAGAATTTGTCAACAGAAGATTTAAAGCTTCCGTCTGCCTCATATTTACAGTAAACCATTCCTGACGCACCAACTTGAGGACGTTTAACCCATTCGATTAGAGCATCTATTTCTTTTCTAGAATAAGATGCAGCACCTGGAACCGCAATTCCAACAACTAATTCGGAGTTATTAAAAACACCAAAATCTTTGTGTTGAGCTACAGCGTTTAGCTCTCCGAACACCATTCCGAAACGGATATCTGGTTTGTCATTTCCGTATTTACGCATTGCTTCTTCAAACGTCATTCTTGGGAAATCGGTAACATCTATATTGTGAACGGACTTTAATAAATGTCTTGTCATACCTTCAAATGTGTTCATTACATCTTCTTGATCAACAAAAGCCATTTCACAGTCAATTTGCGTGAATTCAGGTTGTCTATCGGCACGTAAATCTTCGTCACGGAAACATTTTACGATTTGAAAATAACGATCCATTCCACCTACCATCAATAATTGTTTGAAAGTTTGCGGAGATTGTGGTAACGCATAAAATTGACCAGGGTTCATTCTTGATGGAACTACAAAATCCCTCGCCCCTTCTGGAGTCGACTTGATTAAATATGGAGTTTCTACTTCACAAAAATCTTGTGCAGAAAGATAGTTTCTTACTTCTTGAGCTACTTTATGACGGAAAAGCAAGTTGTTTTTTACAGGGTTTCTACGAATATCTAAATAACGATATTTCATTCGAATGTCTTCTCCACCATCTGTTTCGTCTTCGATTATAAAAGGCGGAACTTCAGATTCGTTTAGTACAATAAGTGACTGAACTAATACTTCGATTTCTCCTGTAGGAATGTTTTTATTCTTCGCTTCGCGTTCAATAACTTTTCCTGTAACTTGAATTACAAACTCACGTCCTAAATTTTTAGCAGTTTCAAACACGGTTTTATCTGTTCTTTCCGCATCAAAAATTAACTGTGTGATTCCGTAACGATCGCGTAAATCAACCCAAATCATAAAACCTTTATCGCGGTGTTTGCTCACCCAGCCCGAAAGGGTTACTTCTTTTTCAATATCGGAAGCACGTAAGGCTCCACAAGTATGAGTTCTATACATTGTAATTATTTTTATGCAAATTTAGTAAACTTATTAGTATTCTTCGAGGACATTTTAGAATTGTTTATTCTGTTTAATAGCACTTTTCTGCATCATTAAAAATAAAAAAGCTAATAGTGCTCCTGATAATGCCATACCTGCCCCAACCCATTGTGGTGAGTTGCTCGCAAAACCATACGCTATTGGAAGTCCTCCTAAAAAGGCTCCGAGTGCATTGCCAACATTAAAACTTGCTTGTCCTGCAGATGCAGCAAGCATTTCTGATCCTTTAGCATTCCGAATAAGCATCATTTGTAACGAAGGACCGATGGTAAAAGCTATTAATCCTGTTACAAAAGACATGATGTAAGCCATCGATGGGATGTGGACAGTGAAATAAACAATAATTAAGCTTATTGACATTCCTGTGAAAGAGATTATTACCGCTTTGGTTGGAGAAAATGTATCTGCAATTTTGCCTCCAAGTAAATTTCCTAGAACCATTCCTAAACCGACTAAAGTCATTATGATTGGTATTTCTGGTTTCGATAATTGTGCAATTTGAAGCATCATTGGAGAGATATAACTGATCCAAGCAAATAACCCCCCAGTTCCAATTGAGATCATTATCACGAGAAGCCAAGCTTTTTTTGTTTTAAAAAAAGCGAGTTGTTTTTTCATGTCATTATCTGTTTGTGCAGGTATATTTGGGATCCAGAAATAGAGCGCTGCAAAGGTGATTATACCTAAGATACAGATAATCCCATATGCAATTCGCCAAGAGTAATGTTGGCCGATATAAGTACTAATAGGTACGCCTATTAAATTAGCGACAGTTAAGCCTGTAAACATGATTGCTATTGCTTGTGCTTCTTTACCTGTTTTAGCTAATTGACTAGCAACAACAGAGCCTACTCCAAAAAAGGCACCGTGTGGAAGGCCAGATAAAAAGCGTGTTAATAGCAGTGTATTGTATTCAGGTGCAAGTACAAACAGCGCGTGAAAAGTTGTAAATAATAGCATTAAAGCCATTAACACTTTTTTAGGTGGATATTTTGTGGATAGCATTACCAATATTGGAGCACCAATTACTACACCTAAGGCATAAGTAGATATAAAATGTCCTCCTTGTGGAATTGTGATTTGTAGGTCTTTTGAAAAATCTGTAAGAAGGCCCATCATTGAAAATTCAGTCATTCCAATAGCGAGTCCTCCTATAGCTAAAGCGAGTAGGCTTTTATTCATTTTGTGTATTTAGATTATTGTAATTTACTTGGATTCTTTTGCGCGTTCATATTGTTTTGGCCAAGGTAAAGGCTCTTTTAAATCATCTGCTGCTTTTCTTACAAATTGTGGATTACGTAAAAATTCTCTACCTATAAAAATTAAGTCAGCTTCTTTGTTTTTTAAGATTTCTTCTGCTTGGATTGCTGAGGTGATTAATCCAACTGTACCAGTAACTAGGTTTGTGTGTTTTTTAATTGCAGACGCAAAAGGAACTTGATAATTTAGTCCGGTATCAATCATTTGGTGTGATACAGCACCTCCTGTGGAAATATCGACAACCTCTACTTTCAGCTCTTTTAAAATTCTTGCTAAGGCAATAGACTCTTCTAAGTTCCATCCTCCTTCTGCCCAATCTGTAGCAGAGATACGTACCCAAAGCGATTGTGTTGAGAGTTCTTTTTGTATGGCTTTGATTATTTCAATTAAAAAGCGAATCCTATTCTCAAAAGAACCACCATATATATCCTTTCGATTATTTATTAAGGGAGAGAAGAATTGATGAATTAGGTATCCGTGTGCAGCGTGAATTTCAATGATCTCATAACCTGCTAATACGGCTCTACGTGCAGCGTGCTGAAAAGCAGTAACTAGTTTTGCAATTTCGTCAATTTGTAATGCTCTTGGAGGAACTTCATTTTCTTGAAAAGGAAGATTTGAGGGGCCTACTGTTTGCCATCCATTTTCATCTTCAGGACAAATTTGTCTTCTTCCGAGCCATGGTATTTCTGTACTTGCCTTACGTCCAGCGTGAGCCAATTGTAATCCTGGTAAGCTTCCTTGGCTTTTTATGAATGTCGTGATTTGTTTTAGTTTTTCTATATGTGTATCATCCCAAATTCCTAAATCACCATAGCTAATTCTACCTTCAGGCGTAACGGCTGTAGCCTCTTGGATTATTGCTGCTGCTTTTCCAATTGCGTATTGCCCCAGGTGGACAAGGTGCCAGTCTGTTGCAAAACCATTTGCTGCAGAATATTGACACATTGGAGAAACAATTATTCTATTCGATAAAGTGTGGTTTTTAAGTTGAAGTGGTTGAAATAGATTGGTCATAATTTTGTTGGAGTTTTATTCAGCTTACAAAAATATCAAAATCAATGCAGGTTAGACTTATTTAGGTATGTTTTGTGAAATACTTGTGAAGCTGGAATTTGTTTAGAAAGTAGAGGCTTATGCTTTTTAATTTAATTGTCGATAATAGGATAGTGGTTTGTTAAAAAAGGTAAAAGCCGACTTAAAAATAGTTTTTAGAGTCGGCTTTTGAGTTTTTTAAAACGGTGCTTTATTTTACTTCAGAAATACGTAGGGTGTTTACCATTCCTCGATCTATTATAGGCATTGCTGCAAGATTGATGAGCATATCTCCTGAATTTGCAAATCCTTTCTCTTTTGCTAAATTGTTGATGTCTTCAATTGTCTCGTCAGTACTTACAAATTTATCGTAATAAAAAGCAGTAACTCCCCAAAGTAAGCTTAGTTGAGTTAAGATGCGTTTGTTGGAGGTAAACACTAAGATATTAGAGTTCGGTCTCCAAGACGATATTTGAAATGCAGTGTAACCACTATTTGTCAACGTACAAATTGCTTTAGCTTCGATGTCGTTTGCCATAGTAGCTGCATGAAAACAGATTGACTTTGTGATGTAACGAACTGTTTTTATTTGTGGAGCATTTTGTGGAACTTTGATAAGAGGAGAGTTTTCAACACTTTTCAATATTTGACTCATTTTTTCAATTACCTGTACTGGATAGTTACCCACTGAAGTTTCTCCAGAAAGCATTACAGCATCTGCTCCATCCATTACTGAGTTCGCAACGTCGTTAACTTCTGCGCGTGTTGGAGTGAGACTTGTAATCATTGTTTCCATCATCTGAGTAGCAATAATTACAGGTATTCTAGCCGTTTTCGCGGTTCTAACCAATTGCTTTTGAATTAGGGGAACTTCTTGTGCAGGGATTTCTACACCCAAATCACCGCGTGCAACCATTAAACCATCGCAATACGCAATAATTTTATTAATGTTTTTGACAGCTTCTGGTTTTTCAATTTTTGCAATAATTGGAATTTTATGCTCAGAGTGTTGATTGATTAAATTTCTTAGATCTTCCAAGTCTTCTTGAGTTCTTACAAATGACAATGCCATCCAATCTACTTGATTTTTAATAGCAAAAATAGCATCTTGTATGTCTTTTTCTGTTAAGGCAGGAAGAGAAACTTTTGTCATTGGTAGGTTTACTCCTTTTTTTGATTTTAGAGGACCTCCTTGGATAACTTTAGCAATTACCTCATCTATTTTATTTGTTTCTACAACTTCAAAGATCAGCTTTCCGTCATCTAATAAAATAGTTTCCCCAGGATTTACATCTGTAGGGAATTTTTTATAGTTCATGTAAACGCGTGAAGCTGTACCTTTAAATTCTTCTTTGGTAGAGAAAGTGATTAAATCTCCTTGGTTTACTACTACGTCTTCACTCATAACTCCTACTCGAAGTTTAGGACCCTGAAGGTCGCCTAGGATTGAAGATGTGTAGCCAAATTCGTTGTTTAAATCTCTGATTATTTTGATTTTCTCCTCAACATCTGAATAGTCTGCGTGAGAAAAATTGATCCTGAAAACATTTACACCAGCTTTAATCATGTCGTGAATTACCTCACGAGTACTAGAAGCGGGGCCTAATGTGGCTACGATCTTTGTTTTCTTTTGTGTTAACATCATTTTAGAAAATTAGATTGTTTTTTGATTTTATTTTGTTTTGACCCAATTCGTATGCTGTCGTTATAAACTTTAATGAGTTGAGTTTTTCAATAATAAAGCTAATATCGAAAGAGTCGTCAGCTTCTTCAATTTTTAGAAGATAGTCGGTGGTTTTCTGTTCTGGTAATAGATAGATTGAACTACAAAAAGTCGTGTCGGTCTCGTTAAAAAGCGGAGAATTTTCTTTTGTTGTAGAAGAAAAAAATGTTTTGTTTGGAATTAAATTCCATTTAACATCATTTTCCAAATCTGAATAAATGTAATGGCTGAAATGTGCTTCGCTTATGCCTGTTTTTATTTCTATATCTTCAGAACTTATTTCAAGACGTACATTAAAAAGTTTATTAATGAAATAAACGATTCGGTAATCTTCAAGTGCCGAATGAATGGCAATTAGTTTGTAATCTTGGTCGTAAAATTCGTCAATATTGACTTTGTGAATTGCCATAAATTGTATACTAAGATGCAAATATACGATAATTCTTGACCTAATAATAGGAATTAGGGATGATGTAAGATTAAATTATTATTAAAATAACTAGCTTAACTGTTTGAAAAGCAGATCTTTTCTTGAAGTGCAAAATAAGCTCTTTGTGCTGCTTTTTCTTCTGCTTTTTTCTTAGAGGTGGCTCTTGCTCTCGAAATTATTTTTTGATCTATATAGAGTTTAACACCGAAATACTTTGTGTGTTCGGCGGTTTCTTCTTCAAAAGATTCGAATTTAAAAGTATGCTTGTCTTTCTGACACCATTCGATTAGTAAGCTTTTATAACTTGTGATTTTTGTTTCTAGCTTTTGAATGTCAATTTCTTTAGTCAAAACTTTATTGTGAATAAAAGATTCGCAAGCGGGATAACCTCTGTCTAAATAAATTGCACCGATTAATGCTTCAAGTAGATTTCCGTGAATGTTTTCTCCAAATTGTTGGTTTCCCATTTTACTGTCAATCCAGTAAATCAAATTTAGGCTTTTGCCTAAAGCATTTAGATTTGCTCTGTTAACGATTTTAGAGCGCATTTTGGTAAGGTAGCCTTCATCGCCTGTTGGAACTTCTAGATAGAGTTGTGAAGCAATGACGGCGCCAAGCATCGCGTCTCCTAAAAACTCTAGACGCTCATAATTAACGGGGTTTCCTTGATGATCCGTTTTATTCATCGAACGATGAGTAAAAGCTAATTCGTAATATTGAATGTTTACGGGTTTAATTCCCGTGATTTGGTATATTTCTTTAAAAAAATTCCCGTTAACATTAGTGGAACGGGAATTTTTAAATATTTTCTTTAAGAACTTCATTTTGAAGATGCTTAATTATAGATCTACTTTTTTAACAAGTACACAAGCATTGTGTCCACCGAAACCAAAAGTGTTACTCATGGCTACTTTTACATCTCTTTTTTGAGCTTTATTAAAAGTAAAATTCAGTTTACCATCAATTTGTTCGTCATCTGTAAAATGGTTGATTGTTGGAGGAACAATTCCGTGCTCAATCGAAAGAATTGAAGCAATTGCTTCAATAGCTCCTGCAGCACCTAATAAATGTCCTGTCATCGATTTTGTCGAGTTTAGGTTTAAGTTGTATGCGTGATCTCCGAATACTTGTTGGATTGCTTTTGCTTCAGCAATATCACCTAGTGGTGTAGATGTTCCGTGTAAGTTTACGCAGTCTACATCAGTTGGTTGTAATCCAGCGTCTCTTAAACAATTTAGCATTACATTTTTTGCACCTAAACCTTCTGGATGTGGTGCTGTAATGTGATGTGCATCTGCCGACATACCGCCGCCGCCAATTTCGCAATAAATTTTTGCGCCACGTGCAATGGCATGTTCGTATTCTTCTAAGATTAATGCTCCTGAACCTTCACCCAAAACAAAACCTTCACGATCTTTGTCCATAGGACGAGATGCTGTTTGTGGGTCGTCATTTCTTGTGGATAGTGCGTGCATAGCATTAAAACCTCCAATTCCTGCAATCGTAATCGCAGCTTCAGAACCTCCTGCTAAGATTACATCAGCTTGTCCTAAACGAATATAGTTAAAGGCGTCAATAATGGCATTGGTAGAAGAAGCACAAGCAGAAACTGTTGTAAAGTTAGGACCTCTGAATCCGTACTTCATTGAGATGTGCCCGCCTGCAATATCTGCAATCATTTTTGGAATGAAGAAAGGGTTGAATCTAGGAGTCCCATTTCCATTAGCGAAGTTCATAACTTCATTTTGGAAAGTGTCTAAACCTCCAATTCCTGAACCCCAAATTACTCCAGCTCTATCTAAATCTAAAGTACTTAGGTCTAGTCCCGAATTTTGAACTGCCTCTTCAGCAGTAACCATTGCATATTGTGCGTAATGGTCCATTTTACGGGCTTCTTTACGTTCTATAAAATCTTCGACATTAAAGTTTTTCAATTCACAAGCAAATTGTGTTTTGAAATTCGTAGCGTCAAAATATGTTATGGGCCCAGCTCCGCTAACTCCATTAATAAGGTTATTCCAGAATTCTTGAATATTGTTTCCAATCGGGGTAAGGGCGCCTAAACCTGTTACTACAACTCGCTTTAATTTCATAAAAATAGGTTTATAGTTTGTTTGTTATTTTAAAAAAAAATCCCAACTTTCACTTTTATGTCAAAAAGGAAACATTGGGTAGTTTGTTTGATGTTTATTTTTAGATTGTTGCCAATCTGTCCTTTTCCGTTCTTTAAAAATCAGTCTGATTTTAAAAAATAATAACGCCCACGTGTAGGTTAAAACACGTGGGTGTAGTGTTATTATTTCTTAGCTTCTTCGATGTAAGAGATAGCTTGACCAACTGTAGCGATGTTTTCTGCTTGATCATCTGGAATTTGAATATCAAATTCTTTTTCGAACTCCATGATAAGCTCAACAGTGTCTAGTGAATCAGCTCCTAAATCATTAGTGAAGCTTGCTTCTGCTACAACTTCGTTCTCGTCAACTCCTAATTTGTCAACGATAATCGCTTTAACTCTTGATGCAATGTCTGACATAATCTTTAATTTTAAATTTAATTTCGTAGGCAAAAATAAAAAACTTTATTTTAAATCCTGATTTTACATGTTAATTGTCGTTGCGAAATTATAAAAATAATTAATACTTCTACCTATTTTTCTGTTTATTGTCAGTTATTATTCTTTTTTTTGTAGTTGAATAGTAGAATACTAACGTCTTTTAGTGTAAAATAAATGAAAAATATCGCTTTATTTGCTTCTGGATCAGGGTCTAATGTCGAAAATATAATAAATTATTTCGATACACAAGCCGTGAAACATAATTATTTGCTTTTGGTTAATAATACCAATGCTAAGGTAATAGAAAAAGCCGAAAAAAGGAATGTTCCTGTTGTAATTTTTGATAGAAAAATGCTAAATGAAGGTTTGGTGGCAAAAAAACTTGAAGAGTTTGCGCCTGATTTAATCGTGTTAGCGGGTTTTTTATGGAAGTTTCCAGAAGATTTGGTTGCAATGTATCCAAATAAGGTTATAAATATTCACCCTGCATTATTGCCAAAATACGGAGGAAAAGGTATGTATGGTCATTTTGTTCACGAAGCTGTCGTCGCAAACAGAGAAGTGGAATCAGGGATAAGTATTCATTATGTAAATCAAAATTACGACGAAGGTGCTGTTATTTTTCAGGCGAGTACACCAGTTTCGCCATCGATGAATGCAGAAGATGTTGGTAAGGCTGTTTTGGCTTTGGAACATCGTTATTTTCCTATAGTAATCGAAAAAATATTGAAAGAGAGTTAATGGGGGATATTCAAGTGCTTTTATATACGGATGGGGCTTCTCGTGGAAATCCGGGGCCGGGAGGTTACGGATTGGTTTTGGAATGGGTTGGTCGACGTATATTTAAAGAAGCTTCTGCAGGCTATCGATTGACTACAAATAATAGAATGGAATTATTGGCGGTTATTGTTGGATTAGAAATGCTTAAAAATCCAGGAACCAAAGTTTTAGTTGTGTCTGATTCTAAATATGTAGTAGATTCAGTTTCTAAGGGTTGGGTTTTTGGATGGGAGAAAAAAGGGTTTGTAGGAAAAAAAAATCCTGATTTATGGAAGCGTTTTTTAAAGATATATAGGCAACATCAAGTAAGTTTTAAATGGATAAAAGGACATAATAATCATCCGATGAATGAGCGTTGTGATCAATTGGCGGTAGCAGCAGCGCAACAGTCAAAATTAAATATAGACCTTTTTTACGAGGAAGAAGTTTAGTCTTTTTTTGAGGTGATGAATATTTGTGATTTGTTTAGTTTGCTGTATATTTGCAGCTTCATTTGTTAGCATTAAATATGAATAAATTATTGATAGTGGGGACGGTAGCTTTTGATGCTATTGAGACTCCATTCGGAAAAACTGATAAGATTTTAGGAGGAGCGGGTACTTATATCGGTTTGTCGGCAGCTCATTTTAATGTGAAATCTGCTATTGTGTCTGTGGTAGGAGAAGATTTTCCACAAGAGTATTTGGATCTTTTAACTGCACGTAATATTGATATTTCGGGTATTGAAGTTGTTCCAGGTGGGAAAACTTTTTTTTGGAGTGGATTGTATCACAATGATTTAAACTCTCGTGATACTTTGGATACGCAATTAAATGTTTTAGCTGATTTTGATCCAATTGTACCTGAGGAATTTAAAGATTCGGATGTTGTGATGTTAGGGAACTTACATCCAAATATTCAAATTGGTGTTTTAGATCAGTTGAAAAAGAAACCAAAGTTGGTTGTTTTAGACACCATGAATTTTTGGATGGACTGTGCATTGGATGAGCTTAAAGAAGTTATGAAGCGTATTGACGTAATAACTATTAATGATGAAGAAGCACGACAACTTTCAGGAGAATATTCTTTGGTTAAGGCAGCTGAGGTTATCCATCAAATGGGACCAAAATATGTAGTGATTAAAAAAGGAGAGCACGGTGCTTTGTTGTTTGATAAATCAGATGTGTTTTTTGCTCCAGCGTTACCTTTAAAAGAAGTATTTGATCCAACAGGAGCTGGTGATACTTTTGCAGGAGGTTTTTCTGGGTATTTAACTCAGAGTAGTAATATCTCTTTTAATAATATGAAGAATGCAATTATTTACGGGTCTAACTTAGCTTCTTTTTGTGTGGAGAAATTTGGAACACAAAGAATGGAAGAATTGTCTAAGCAAGAAGTTGATAGTAGATTGCAACAATTTAAAATGTTAACACAATTCGATATCGAATTATCAGAATAACGGATTTCCGAAGCCTCTTTATGGGGCTTTTTTTATTATATAACAAACCAAGATAACGACCACAAAATTATGAGCGACGCGCTAAAACACGAATGTGGAATTGCCCTTTTAAGGCTCAAAAAGCCTTTGTCTTTTTACAAAGAAAAATATGGAACTGCTTTTTATGCAATTCAAAAAATGTACTTGTTGATGGAAAAACAACACAATCGAGGACAAGATGGTGCTGGTTTAGCAAGTGTAAAGTTGGATATGGAACCAGGTGAACGATACATTAGTAGAGTGCGTTCAAATCAACCACAACCAATCCAAGATATTTTTTCGCAATTGAATAGTCGAATAAATCAAGAGTTAGAAGAGCATCCTGAATATTGTAATGATGTTGCGTTACAAAAAAAGCATATTCCTTATTTAGGAGAAGTTTATTTAGGGCATGTGCGTTATGGAACTTTTGGCAAGAATAGTATTGAAAGTGTTCATCCTTTTTTGCGTCAAAATAACTGGATGCATCGAAATTTAATTGTTGCTGGGAATTTTAATCTAACAAATGTCAAAGAGCTTTTTGATGATTTGGTACGTGTAGGTCAACATCCTAAAGAAATGGCTGATACGGTTACGGTTATGGAGAAAATAGGACATTTTCTAGATGATGAGGTGACAGATTTGTATTATGACATTAAAAAAGAAGGCTTTTCTAAACGTGATGCATCACCAAAAATTGGAGAACGACTTGATGTAGCTCGTATCTTAAGACGTGCTTCTAAAAATTGGGATGGTGGTTTTGTAATGGCAGGAATGATAGGTCATGGTGATTCATTCGTATTCAGAGATCCTGCTGGTATCCGTCCTGCATTTTATTATGAAGATGAGGAAATTGTGGTGGTAGCTTCTGAACGACCTGTGATACAGACTGCATTTAATGTACCTTACGAAGAGATTAAAGAGTTGAAACCAGGGCAAGCTATCTTAGTTAAGAAGGATGCTAGCGTGAGTTTCGAACAGATTTTAGAGCCTTTGACAGAACGAGCGTGTTCTTTTGAGCGCGTGTATTTTTCAAGAGGTAATGATGCTGAAATCTATCAAGAGCGCAAAGATTTAGGGAAATTAATCTTCCCTGAAATATTGAAAGCCATTGACAATGATACTGATAATTCAGTATTTTCATATATCCCAAATACTTCTGAAACTTCATTTTTTGGAATGGTAGAAGGTGCTCAGGATTTTTTAAATCAGCGTAAAATAGCGGATATATTAGCCAATAAAGAAGTCTTGTCTGAAGCGAAGCTGCAAGAGATTTTGTCAGTGAAATTGAGAGCAGAAAAAATAGCGGTAAAAGACGCTAAACTTCGAACATTTATTACGGATGATAGTAGTCGAGATGATTTAGTAGCTCACGTTTATGATGTTACTTATGGCGTTATCAAACCAACGGATAATTTGGTTATCATTGACGATAGTATTGTTCGTGGAACAACGTTGAAAAAAAGTATCATCCGAATGCTTGATCGTTTGAATCCAAAACAAATTGTTGTGGTTTCTGCAGCACCGCAAGTACGTTATCCCGATTGTTATGGAATCGATATGGCAAAACTAGAAGGGTTGATAGCTTTTCAGGCTACTTTGGAGTTGTTGAGAGAAAGAGGAATGTATGGACTTATTGATGAGGTTTATAAAAAATCTAAGGCTCAGGAGAATTTTGCAGATGCTGATATGGTTAATTATGTGAAGGAGCTTTATGCGCCTTTTACGGATCAAGAAATTTCTGATAAAATTGCGGAAATGGTGAAAGAAGAAGGAATCAAGTCAGAAGTTAAGATTATTTTTCAATCAGTTGAAAACCTGCATATCGCATGTCCTAAAAACAAAGGGGATTGGTATTTTACAGGGGATTATCCTACAAATGGAGGTAAACGTGTAGTTAATCGTGCATTTATGAACTTCTATGAAGGTAAAGATGCAAAGCCGTATTAATCTTTGTTTTTGATAAAAACATTTACTGAATAAAAAAACAGGCTGTTCTAAATTTAGAATAGCCTGTTTTTTTATAAAATAATGTCTTTTAATTAAACCAGAAGAAATAAGCTATTGTTGCTATAATGATTGAGCAGATGATGTTCAAGATGAATCCTGATTTCATCATGTCTTTTTGTGAGATTTCACCAGTTCCAAAAACAATAGCATTCGGTGGAGTGGCAACAGGTAGCATAAAAGCACAAGAGGCGCCTAAACCGATGATTAACGATAGTCCTAATGGAGCAAGTCCTAGTTCTTCAGATATAGAAATAAAGATTGGAACTAAAAGTGCAGCACTTGCGGTATTTGAAGTGAATTCAGTAAGGAAAACAATAAAGAATGCTACAACTAGTCCTATTGTAAAATAATGGCTGTTTTTAATAAAAGACACAAGAATATCTGCCATAACTTTACTAGCTCCAGAATCTTTAAGAACGGCACTAAGGGTAAGGCCTCCGCCAAAAAGTAATAATACACCCCAATCAACATTGTGTTGCAGTTCTTTCCATCTAGAAACTTGAGTAGTGCAAATTAAGATTAGTGCAAATAAAGAAATAAAGCTGTCAAAGTGTCCAAATTTACCATCAAAACCTACCCATGAAGCAACGATAGGATTGATAAAATCACTGAAAATCCAGCATAAAGCTATAAAGATAAAGATGCCTAAAGTAACCCATCTATCCGGATTCATGTTTATTTTTTCTAAATCATGAGTGAATTTCTGATCCAATTTCGGTTTGAATACAAAGTAAAGAACACCGATCATTATAGGAAGTAATATAATTACCATTGGGATTCCGTAACGCATCCATTGCGCAAAGGTTAGGTCTAATTGTGAAGCGACAATTGCATTTGGTGGGCTTCCAACCACCGTTCCCATTCCTCCTATACTGGCGCTATAAGCGATTCCGAGTAAAACAAAAACATAGGTGCTGCGATTGCTTGCGCTATCTAACTGACTAAGTACTCCCATTACTAATGGTAGCATCATCGCTACCGTGGCGGTATTGCTAATCCACATGGATAAAACAGCTGTTGCTAGAAACAGATAAAAAACAGCGTAGAGTAATTTCCCTTTTGCTAGTAGCATTATTTTATTTGCAATTAGCTTGTCTAGCTTTTGAATATGCAAAGCTCCTGCTAATGCAAATCCTCCAAGAAATAAAAAAATTGTGGGGTCTGCAAATGAAGCTAAGACTGGTTTTGTATCCGAAAGACCTAAGCCGATTGCTAAAACAGGGACGAATAACGCAGTTGTGGTGACGTGAATAGCCTCGGTTAACCATAAAACTGCTACAAAAATCAAAAGAGCTAATCCTTTGTTTACTTGCGGTTCATAAGGTAATATGTTGATGAATAGAAAAAGAAAAAGAACATTTAGTATGATAATGATGTAGTTGCGCTTCGATTTCTCTCTTCGTCTTTCTGGTTCGTAGGTTAAATCCATTTTGTAAAACACTATAATTTATTCGTATTAAATATACGAATAAAAGTGTGTTATTGATTTTAGAAAAATATGTTTTTTAAGGTACTCCGTTTAAATATTTGTGACTTATAAAGGTTCAGGAGTAAAAGTTGGGGGCTAAGCAAAATACTTGCTT
>JASLDM010000100.1 GCA_030151565.1 Flavobacterium sp.
GAATCGGGCTTTTATGGTGGTGCCTCCAGGAATCGAACCAGGGACACAAGGATTTTCAGTCCTTTGCTCTACCAACTGAGCTAAGGCACCATTTTGGTAATATCGCTTCTTAGAAAGGTTTTTTGTGGTGCCTCCAGGAATCGAACCAGGGACACAAGGATTTTCAGTCCTTTGCTCTACCAACTGAGCTAAGGCACCATTTTGCCTTCTAAGTAAGAGACTCGTTTTGTTCTCTTAAGCGGTTGCAAATATAGAACACATTTTCATTTAAACAAAACTTTTTACACAAAAAATCATTTCATACCTTTGCAATTCTAACAAATCAAACATGATAATAGGCATAGACATCGGAAATACAAGAACCAAAGTAGCTTTATTTGAGAAAGATAGCGTTTCTGAACTTCATTTTTTTGAGCGAGAAAATTTTTTAAAAAAATTTCAAACTTTTTTTAAAAAAACTGGATCAGAAGCAAAAATAGTGCTTTCCTCGGTTGGAAATTTAGAACAAGAGACTTTGGAATGGATGAAAAACAACACGGATATTCTTGTTATTTCACATCAAACCAATTTTCCGTTCACAAATTTATACACTACACCTACCACGCTAGGCATAGATCGGATGGTTTTAGCTGCAGGAGCCACTTTAGCTTTTCCAAATCAAAACAGATTGGTTATTGATGCAGGAACTTGTGTTACCTTCGACTTCATCAATTCTGAAAACAATTATTTAGGCGGTTCAATTTCTCCTGGAATACAATTGCGCTACAAAGCTCTCAACGACTATACGGCAAAACTTCCATTACTTTCAACTAATGAAACTGACTTTCTAATAGGAAATAGCACTGAAAACGCTATTCACTCAGGGGTAATTAATGGAATTGTAGCCGAGATAGAAGGCATCATCAACCGATACACGTCTAACTATCAAGATTTAACAATAATTTTAACAGGTGGTGATGCAGTTTTTTTGGCAAAAAGACTAAAAAACACCATATTTGCTAATTCTAACTTTTTGTTAGAAAGCTTGAATTCTTTATATCAATACCAAATTGAAAATGATAAAAAAAATCTTCCTTAGCCTTAGTTTACTAATCGGTACAAGTGCTATAGCACAACAAGGCACTGCATCGCCATACTCATTTTATGGAATGGGAGACATAAACTCAAACGGAACAAACGAATTCAAAGCAATGGGAGGTGTCAGTGTATATTCTGACAGTATCCATATGAATTTAAAAAACCCTGCTTCTTTATCACGCCTTAAGCTAACTACGTTTTCATTAGGAACAACTTTTAAATATTACGATTTAAAAAGTGAGAATGAGACTGAAAATGCAAAAAGAGCAGCTATTGACTATATCACTGTAGGAATTCCGTTAGGAAAACTAGGTGTATCTTTTGGCCTTATGCCACATTCTTCTGTTGGGTACAAAATAATGACTACGAAGTCTGTTGGAAATCAAAGCCACAGTACAAACTTTGACGGAGACGGCGGAGTAAATAAAGCGTTTGCAGGCGTTGCCTACTCGATTCTACCGAACTTACAAGTAGGAGCTGATTTTGGATATCATTTCGGACACACAGATCAAACAGCACTTACATTCATTACAGATAACGGAGAAGGCTATTTAATACCAAATGGCACTAGAGAACACCAAAGAGCGGACTATAGTGGTTTCTCTCTTAACACGGGTTTAATCTATACTGCTAAAATTAACAATCACGATTGGCATTTTAGCGCGACATATAGTCCTGAAACAAAAACCACAACGGATTTAACCACAACTTTAGAGATTGTAGGCATAGACTCTTCTATAAAAGATCGAAAAACTACCGAGGTACTTTCACACAAAAACATCAACCCTTCTCGTATTTCATTAGGAACAGGTTTTGGAAAGGATCAAAAATGGTTTGTAGGCGCTGAATTTACACATACACAGAACAGTAAATTAAACAAGAACTTAGGATATTTAGAGAGTGTTTCTTTTGAGAATTCACAACGCTATGCTATTGGTGGTTTTTACATTCCTAAACACAACTCTTTTACAAGTTATTTTGATCGTATAGTGTACCGTGGAGGTCTTCGTTATGAAAACACCGGACTTATTGTAGCTAATCAATCTATCAATGACTATGTTGTAAGCTTAGGCGCAGGTTTTCCAATTGGAAGAAACTTAACCAATCTAAACGTAGGGCTTGAGTACGGTCAGAAAGGAACAAACAAAAACAATTTAATTAAAGAAAATTACTTTAATTTTTCTGTTGGTATTTCCCTGAATGATTTATGGTTTGTAAAAAGAAGATTTGAATAAGTCATCTTATGAAATTTACAACTAATTATTTATTTTTTGCTTTAGGCTCGCTACTACTCACAAGTTTCACAGCTTGCGAAAGTAGTTTTAAAGACATACAACGAATCAATAGTGTAACGTTCTTTCCTTCTGGAGATGCTGAAGATATTAATCTAAAGTATATTGACTCTGGTAGAACAAAAGCAATTCTTAAAAGTCCAAAAATGCTTGATTTTCAACAAGCAAAATATCCTTTTACAGAATTTCCTAAAGGAATCCACCTTACCTTTTACGATACGGACCATCAAAAAAACTACGTAGTTGCCGATTACGCAATTAGCTATAGCAAAACCGAATTAATTGACTTAAAAGGAAACGTTGTAATCACAACACACGACGGAAACAAATTAGAAGCGGACCAACTTTACTATGACCAAAAAAACAATTGGTTTTATACCGAAGGAAAATACAAAATATCCGACAACGATCAAAGTTTCACACAAGGCGTAGGACTAGATTCCGACAGCCAATTTAAAACCGTAACTGCCAAAAACAGTTATGCAGAAAGCATCAAAAAAGACTAAATCATATGAAAACAGTTAAATTAATCGCGTACTTTTACCTAGCTTTTTGTTTATTATTCATCTACCTAGGAGTTGATCAAATACTAAAAGGCGAAAACTTTTGGCTAAGCTTTGTTATTGCAGCCGTAGCGCTTTTTATGTTCTTTTTCAGAATGAAATACGCTAAGAAAATGGAACAACACCAAAACAATAAACACAAATAACAATGAATTTACTAATTGTTATTAGTTGCCTATTACTCTCATTTTTGTTTTCAGGACTTATCACAGCCTACACCCATTCTAATAAAGTACTTCTAAATTTAGAATCGAAAAAGGAAACCCCTAAAGCAAAAATATTATCTAAATTACTTGAAAACTCCTCGCTACTATTAACAGCGTTAAGAACTGGAAACATCATTGCTGTTTCCATTTTTTCATTTTATATAAGTAAAACTATTTTTTACTACTTATCGAATCAATATCCTGATTTAGCTACTTTTTGGATTTTATTAGCTATCGTTTGTATCGCTACACTAATCCTTATCATAACATCTAAATTAGTATCTAAATTAATTTTTAAAATTGCCTCGGATCACTTAATTCTAAAGTTAGCCTACCCTACTTACGTCTTATTTCTAGTTTTAAAACCTATTGGGCAGCTTTTTTTAGCCATTTCTGATTGGATTCTAGAAGCCTTTTTTAAGCTCGATAAAGACAACGAAAAACACCTCTTTAGCTTAAACCAACTTGAAGACTACATTAGTGACAAACTAAACAACCTACAAGAAGGAGAAGAATTGGATACGGAAGTACAGATTTTTAAAAATGCATTAGAATTCCCAGAGGTAAAAGCTAGAGAAATAATGGTTCCAAGAACTGAAGTATCTGCTTTAGAAGTCACTTCATCGATAGATGATTTAAAAACCATATTCAAAGAAACAGGATATTCCAAAATCATCATCTATCAAGAAACCATAGACAACATTATTGGGTATGTTCACCTGTTCCAATTACTAAAAAAACCTACTGAAATTAGAGACATTATCAATCCGATTATTGTAGCGCCTTCAAGCATCTACATCAAAGATCTCTTTAAATTACTGTCTTCAAAAGGAAAAAGTATTGCAGTTATCATTGATGAATATGGCGGGACTTCAGGAATCATAACCCTTGAAGACATCATTGAAGAACTATTTGGAGAAATTGATGATGAACACGATATCAGCGATGATTTACTAGAAAAACAGATCGATGAGAATACCTACGTGTTTTCTGCAAGAATCGATGTAGATGATTTAAACGAAAAGTACAATTTTGACATTCCTAAATCAGAAAGCTACACTACCCTAGGAGGCTATATCGTTGACAATTCCAAAGACATACCACAAAGAGGACAACAAATAGAACTAGAAAACTTTAACATTAAAATCCTCAAGGGTGATTCAAAAAAAATAGAATTAGTAAAGTTTAGTATCAAAAATCAAGAAAAAGACTAAAGTATCTCATTATTTACAAAAATATAGATACAGACCTTTTATTATTAAATAGATAATTGTATTTTCGCTCACGGAAAAAATTTACACATAACAAAAAACATGGCAGTTTTATCAAAAATTAGACAGAAATCCGTATTATTAATTGCGGTGATTGGTATTGCTTTACTTGCATTTATAATCGGAGACTTAGTACGCGGAGGCGTAGGAACTAGTTCACGAAATGTAGGAAGCATCAATGGTGTAGAAATAAACACACAGGAATTCCTACATAAAGTAGCTCAAGTTGAACAAAACGGTCAAATGGGTAATTCTCAAGCCAATGAAATGGTTTGGAACCAAGAGGTAAACTCAATTATCTTAGAAACAGAGTTTGAAAAACTAGGTCTTCAATTAGGAAAAGATCAATTAGTTAACGTAATCAAACAAAACCCAAACTTTGCAAATAACCCTCAATTCTTAAATCAATTAGGGCAATTTGACATCAATAAATTCAATGCATTCGTACTAAGTATGAAAGACGGAGGTCAAGAGCAATGGAATGCTTGGTTGGCTTACGAAAAAGAATTAGAGAAATTCGGTTTACAACAAATGTACTTCTCGATGATTCAAGCTGGAATGTTTACAACTAAAGCAGAAGCAAAAGCTTCTTATCTAGCAGAAAACAGCAAAGCTACTTTCAACTATGTAACTGTACCGTACACTACAATTAATGATGACGAAGCTAAAGTTTCTGACTCAGAAATTGAAACATACATCAAACAACATGAAAACAGATTTAAGTCTACAGTAACACGTGACATTGAATATGCTTTCATCAACGGTACTCCTTCAGAAAAGGACAAAGAAGAAATCAAAGAAAAAGTTGCTGCTTTATTACAATCATCAATTGTGTATAACGCAAAAACGAATCAAAACGACACCGTTCCTGGTTTCAAAAACACTAAGAATGTAGCTGATTTTGTGAATGCAAATTCAGATGTTAAATTTGATACATTGCACTACACTAAAAGTGACTTGCCTTTAGAATATCAAGAAGAACTTTTTAATCTAACTCCAGGTGAAGTATTTGGTCCATATGAATTCAACAACCATTATTGCTTAACACGTTTGGTTGATAAAAAACAAGGTGGAAAAGTAAAAGCTGCTCATATTTTAATTACGTATAGCGGATCACAAGCTCCAGGGGCAAGTAACAGAACTAAGGAAGAAGCAAAAGCTGAGGCTGACCGTTTGTTAAAAGAAGTACAAGCTGATGTTTCAAAATTTGGTGCTTTAGCATTAGAGTTTTCTGAAGATCCAGGATCTAAAAGCAATCAAGGTCAATATGACAATATTCCTAAAGGACAAATGGTTGCTCCGTTTGATGCTTTTATCTTTAACAACCCTGCAGGTAAACTTGGTTTAGTTGAAACTGACTTCGGATACCACGTAATTCACGTAATTGAGAAGAAAGAAGCTGTACAATTAGCTACAATTGCACAATTGATAGAAATTTCTGACGCTACTGGTGATGCGATTTATACGCAAGCAGGTAAACTTGAGCAAGATGCTGCTACAAAAAACCTAGAAGATGTTGCTAAGGAAATGAAGTTAGACTTCCAAAAAGACGTAACGGTACGCCCATTTGACGAACAATTACCAATGATTGGAAACCAAAGAGGTATTGTATCTTGGGCTTTTGGTAGAGACACCAAAGAAGGAGACATCAAACGTTTTGAAATAGGAGATGGTTATATCGTAGCTAAATTAAAAGCTAAAAACGAAACGGGATTAGCAACTGCATCAGAAGCTAGACCAATAGTAGAACCAATCTTAATGAATGAGAAAAAAGCAGTTCTTATCCGTAAGAAAATGGAAGGATCAACAGTTGAAGAAGTAGCTTCAAAAGTAGGTGCTACAATTGCAAATGCAAATGATGTTACAAGACAAAACCCATTAATTATCAATGTAGGACCTGAAGCAAAAGTTGTTGCAACTGCATTCGTTACAAAACCAGGAACTAATTCTGCTTTAATTGATGGTGTAAAAGGTGTATATATGGTAAATACAAAAGAGATTAACGAAGCTCCTGAATTACCTAATTACAACGTTTACAAAACAAAAACAAATACTGCAATCCGTAGTGGCGCACAAAACCGAGCTATCAACGCTCTTAAAAATGCTGCTAAGATTAAAGATAACCGTGTAGGTACTGTACTTTAATACAAATCAACACAACAAGATAAAGCCACTTCAAAACGAAGTGGCTTTTTTTGTTGCTATGATAAGTTATAAAAATAACTTATTTTTGTCAGTCAAAATTCTAAATAGACATCAATGAAAGCATACGTTTTTCCAGGTCAAGGAGCCCAATTCACAGGAATGGGAAAAGACTTATATGAGAGCTCAGCGCTAGCAAAAGAACTATTCGAAAAGGCAAATGAAATCTTAGGTTTCCGCATTACAGACATTATGTTTGAAGGAACTGCTGAAGCTTTAAAAGAAACAAAAGTAACACAACCTGCTGTTTTTTTACATTCTGTAATATTAGCTAAAACAATTGAGAACTTCCATCCAGAAATGGTAGCAGGTCACTCTTTGGGAGAGTTCTCCGCATTAGTAGCTAACGGAACTTTAGCTTTTGAAGATGCCTTAAAATTAGTTTCTAAAAGAGCTCTTGCAATGCAAAAAGCTTGTGAAATTACTCCATCTACAATGGCAGCTGTATTAGGCCTAGAAGATGCTCTTGTTGAAGAAGTATGTAAAGGCATTGACGGTGTAGTTGTAGCCGCAAACTATAATTGTCCAGGTCAATTGGTGATATCAGGTGAAACATCAGCTGTAGAAAAAGCATGCGAAGCATTAAAAGCTGCTGGAGCTAAAAGAGCTTTAATCCTTCCTGTAGGAGGAGCATTTCACTCTCCAATGATGGAACCAGCAAGAGAAGAACTTGCAGCTGCAATAGAAGCCACAACATTCAACACACCTACTTGCCCTGTATATCAAAACGTAACAGCAACAGCAATAAGCAACCCAGAAGAAATCAAAAAGAACTTAATTGTTCAATTAACAGCTCCAGTAAAATGGACACAATCAGTACAACAAATGATTGCTGATGGTGCAACAGTTTTTACAGAAGTTGGCCCAGGTAAAGTTTTAGCTGGCTTGATTAAAAAGATAGATAAAGAAGCAGAAACACTAAATGCTTAATTCTAAAAAAATATAAATCCTTGGACCTGGTTCAAGGATTTTTTATTCCATATATAATTTGAAAAAACTCACCCTTCAAGAATGGACCTTAATATTTACACTAGTTAGCCTAACAGCTCTAGGTCCATTGGCTATAGACATGTATCTACCAGCCTTCCCAACCATTGCAAAAGATTTACAAACACCAATCCAAAACGTTCAAATATCACTCTCAACCTTCTTGGGTGGTCTGGCTATTGGACAATTATTCTGGGGTCCTATATCTGATAGATTTGGTGCTAAAAAACCATTAGTACTCTCACTCTCTATCTTTATTGGAGCTTCATATGCCTGTATTGAAGTACAAAATATCGAATGGATGTGGTTTTATAGATTTCTTCAAGCCTTTGGTAGTAGTGGAGGTGTTGTGATTGCTAGAGCCATTGTCAATAAACGTTTTGATAAAGATCAAACCTTAAAGATTTTTGGAATTTTAGCCCTAATTGGAGGGATTGCACCAATTGTTGCACCAATCTTAGGAAACCTTATACTAACTTACTTAGCTTGGAAACACGTATTTACCGCTATGGCCGTTTTTGCAATGCTAAGTATACTTATGGTTGCCTTTTTCTTAAAAGAAGATTTCTCAAACCGAATTCCTCAGTTAAATTTCAAAGAGGTTATGTCAAACTACGCCAAGCTTTTTAAAAATGGCACATTTGTAACCTACACTCTAATTGGCAGTATTGCATTCAGTTGTTTAATGCTTTATATTTCTAATGCACCTGTTTTAATTATGGAAGTAGGTGGTCTAGATAGTACATCTTTTAGTTTCATCTTTGGACTAAACTCTTGTGGGATTCTTATTGGAGCATTCCTTACCGCCACGGTTCTTAATAAACGCTTAGAAGGGCAACATATTATTCGCTTAGCCACAAGTATTCAAACATTAGCAGCAATTACTTTATTTGTATTGATTGCTTTAAAAGCATCTATTTATGCTCAATTAATACCGTTATTCTTTCTTGTACTTCCATTAGGAATGCTTTTCCCTACTTCGACAGCATTAGCGATGCAACCGTTCAAAGCTGAATCTGGAACAGCCTCTGCCCTATTTGGAGCTTCGCAATTGGCTTTTACTTTCTTAACATCAGTGATACTCAACAGTCTTAATAACGGCTCTATGATTATACTAGCATTAGCGTTGGTTTGCTGTTCACTCACTGGTTTTATCATCAATAAACGAGCATTAAACAAGACAGCTTAAGAGACTATTTTAAGCATAAAAAAAAAGACAAGTATAATACTTGTCTTTTTTTTTATGCTTGTAAAAAGTTTATTTCAAAAACTCTAAAATAGAATCTGTGATAAATTTGATTTGCTCAGAATCTAACTCAGAATGCATAGGCAAAGAAAGTACTTCTTCTACCAATTGATTCGTAATTGGAAAATCTTCTTCTTTATAACGAGGATCTAAATACGCTTTTTGTTTGTGAAGCGGAATAGGGTAATAAATAGCACAAGGAATATCTTTAGATTGTAAATGAGCCATTAATCCATTACGATCGGCGTTGACAATACGCAATGTATATTGGTGAAATACGTGGCTATCTTCATCTCCTTCAATTTTAGGAGTAACGATGTTTGGATGTTTAGCCAAAGCAGTACTATATCCTGATGCTGCTTTTCTTCTTGCATCATTATAGGTATCTAAATTAGGTAATTTAGCATTTAAAACAGCGGCTTGAATACTATCTAATCGAGAATTCACACCAACAACATCGTGATGGTAGCGTTCGTACATTCCGTGATTTACAATCCCTCTAATAGTATGAGCCAAGGCATCATCATTAGTAAAAATGGCACCACCATCACCATAACAACCTAAATTCTTAGACGGGAAAAATGAAGTAGCTGCAACTTGCCCAATACCTCCTACTTTTTGTTTGTGCCCGTTTGAGAATGTATAATTCGCACCAATACCTTGAGCATTGTCTTCAATTACAAATAAGCCATGTTCTTCTGCTAATTCCATTATCGCTTCCATAGGAGCAACTTGTCCAAATAAATGCACAGGAACAATAGCTTTAGTTTTTGGTGTTATTGCTTTCTTAATAGCATCTACAGAAATATTAAAAGTTTCTGGATCCACATCTACCAAAACAGGTGTTAATTGCAATAAAGCAATCACCTCAACCGTAGCTGCAAAAGTAAAATCGGCTGTGATAACCTCATCACCAGGTTGCAATCCTAATCCCATCATAGCGATTTGCAAAGCATCTGTTCCATTCGCACAAGGAATTACGTGTTTAACTCCTAAATACTGTTCTAAATTTGCTTGAAAACGGTGTACTTCAGGCCCATTGATGTAAGCTGTATTCTCTAAGATTTCTTGAATCGATTCATTGACAACGTCTTTGATTCCTTCATATTGACTTTTTAAGTCAACCATTTGAATTTTTCTCATTGATATTTTTTTATACTTTCAAACTCTTATCTCACTGATTTACAAAAGATATAAATCAAATAACAGTTTCTTGATTTCAGTTTTAAACTCTATACAAAAGTAATAATTTATTGGCGTAACTTATATTCTTTATCAAAAGAAACGTAATTTCGCTTTCAAATTTCTGATTATGTTTATACTCTATTCTTTTTTAGTTCGCATTACAGGTCTACTGCTTCATCTAGTAGCTTTATTCAACAAAAAAATGCAGCTTTTCCTTAATGGTAGAAAACATTCTTGGGATATCTTAGAAAAAAACATTCTTGCTAACGATCGTGTGTTTTGGATTCACGTCGCTTCTTTAGGTGAATACGAACAAGGTCTTCCATTAATGGAACAACTTCGAAAAAGATTTCCTTCACATAAAATTGTTTTAACTTTTTTCTCTCCTTCTGGATATGAAGTCAAAAAAAACAATTCTATTGCTGATGCTACACTCTATCTTCCGTTAGACACCCGTGCAAATGCTCAAAAATTCTTAAAACTTGTCCATCCGGAGAAAGCCTTTTTTATCAAATATGAATTCTGGCCAAACTATCTCCGCGCATTAAAAAAACAGAACATAAACACCTATTTAATTTCTGGCATTCTAAGACCAGATCAAGTTTTCTTTAAATGGTACGGAGGTTTTTACCGTAAGGCATTAACTAGCTTTAGTTATTTCTTTGTTCAAAATCAGCAATCTGCAGATTTGTTAGAAAAACTAAACTATAAAAACACACTGGTTGTGGGTGATACCCGCTTTGACCGAGTGATACAAATAGTGGAAGCCAACAATTATCTAGACTTTGTTACCGATTTTAAAAACGAGCAACCGTTAGTGGTTGTAGGAAGCTCTTGGCCACAAGACGAGACGTTACTTGTTAATTTTATAAACTCAACTTCTAGTAAAGACACCAAGTATATTTTTGCACCACATAATATAAAACCCGAACTGCTTGAAAACTTGACACAAAAACTAACTCCTCGCTCTATTCTTTATAGCCAAAGAAAAGGTAACGAATTAGAAAAAAAACAAGTACTTATTGTTGACGCTTACAGCCTTTTAACCAAAATTTACAGCTACGCAGATATCGCGTATATTGGAGGTGGTTTTGGAACGGGAATTCACAATATTTTAGAAGCTGCTACTTTTGGTGTTCCAATAATCATTGGCCCAAATTACAAGAAATTCCAAGAAGCCAAAGATCTCATTCAACTTGGTGGATGCCTTGTGGTAAATAACCAAGAGGAACTAACAAAAGTATTTCAACACCTACTTGAGAATCCTGAAGAAAGAAGGGCTTTGGGAAGAAAAAATCAAGAGTATGTATTGAGAAATAAAAACGCGACACAACGCATTTTAGATACTATTTTCCCTAACAACTAATCCTTCCTTTTAACATTCAAAAGAGCTTCTAGAGTGAGCTTCTATTTTACACTTTTGTCTTTTGACATTAAATTGTATCTTGTCAACCAAATAAATAGTTAACTCTTTACTCTTATGATTTTAAAAACCAAGAACATACTAAAGGCATTTGCTCTTTTAGTGGCGTTCCCTATTTATGCACAACAAGGCGGTATGTGGATTCCGTCTTTACTTGAGGGAATGAATGAAACTGAAATGCATAGCTTGGGTATGAAAATGTCAGTAAAAGACATTTACGACGTAAACCAATCTAGCTTAAAAGATGCTGTACCTCATTTTAATGGTGGATGTACTTCTGAAGTGATTTCACCTGAAGGTCTTTTATTAACAAACCATCACTGTGGTTACAGTCAAATTCAAGCACACTCTTCTGTCGAAAATGATTATTTAGCAGATGGTTTTTGGGCAAAAACCAAAGCAGATGAATTACCTAATGATGATTTAGAAGTTACATTTATCGTTAAAATCGAAGATGTAACCGCACAAGTTATGAATGGCGTACTTGATACCGATTCAGAAACTGAGAAACAAAATAAGATTCAAAAAAACATAGCTAATACAGTTAATACTTTTAAAAAAGAATCTTGGCAAGAAAATAAGATCAAATCCTTTTATGAAGGAAATCAATATATCTTATTTGTTACAGAAACTTTCAAAGACGTTCGTCTAGTTGGAGCTCCGCCATCATCAATTGGAAAATTCGGATCAGATACTGACAACTGGGTTTGGCCACGTCATACAGGTGATTTCTCTTTATTTAGAATCTATGCAGACGCGAATAACAGACCTGCATCTTACTCTCAAGATAATGTACCTTATGTACCAAAACACTTTTTCCCAATTTCATTAGATGGAATTGCTGAAAACGATTTTACAATGGTATTTGGATACCCTGGAAGCACACAAGAATACCTTCCTTCTTTTGCTGTTGAACAAATCTTAAACGACTTAAATCCTGCAAAAATCGGAATACGAGATGTTGCTTTAAAAGTAACAAATGAATTTATGCGTAACGATCAGGCTATCAAAATTCAATATGCTTCTAAATATGCAAGTATTGCAAATTATTGGAAAAAATGGATTGGAGAAAGTCAAGGTTTACAAAAATCAAACGCTGTAGCAGCAAAAAAAGAGTTTGAAAAAGACTTTATGACTCGAGTAGTTGCACAACAAAAAGAAGCTGCTTACGGTTCTCTTTTGACTGATTTTGAAAAATTATATACTGATATTGCTCCTTATGCTCTTAGTCGCGATTACTATATGGAGGTTGGACTACGTAATGTAGAACTTTTACTTGCTGGATTTCGTGTTTATCAATTAGAGCGTTCTTATAAAAACGAACAATCTTTCAATGATAGAAGAGACAATCTTATTGAAGCAATGGACAAGTTTTACAAAAACTACAACAACACGGTTGACGAACAAGTTTTTGAAGCTGTAATTGACTTATACAGTAAAAAAGCACCTATTGCTTATTTACCAGAAGTTTTAAAAAACATCGACGCTTCTAAAGTAGGAACAAGCCTTTATAAAGAAAGTAAACTTACTAACTATACAAGTTTCAAAGAACTTTTAAAAGGAGATTCAAAAGAAGTATTCAAAAGATTAAAGAAAGACAAAGGATATGCTTTTGCTAAAGCTTTAGCTGAGAATTATTTTGACAAAATACAACCGAAATACGATGCGTTAAACCTAGAAATAGATGCACTACAACGTACGTATATGAAAGCACAGTTAGAACTATATCCAGATGCTCGTATTTTTCCAGATGCAAATAGTACGTTGCGTGTAACATATGGAAAAGTAAACGGATACGCACCTAAAGATGCTATCTATTACGATCCAGTAACTTATTTGGACGGTATCATCGAAAAATACGTTCCAAACGATTATGAGTTTGATGTAGACAATAAGCTTATCAATTTATTTAATGATAAAGATTATGGTATTTATGCGGACAGCAATGGAAAATTACCTGTTAACTTTATAGGAACGAACCATACAACTGGAGGAAACTCAGGAAGTCCAGCCATCGATGCACATGGTAATTTAATCGGTCTAAATTTCGATCGCGTATGGGAAGGAACGATGAGTGACATCTATTATGATCCAGCTATTTGCCGTAACATTATGGTGGATGTTCGCTACATTTTATTCATTATAGACAAGTTTGCAGATGCTCCACACCTAATCGAGGAGATGAAATTGGTTCATCCAAAAAAATAACACAAACAACCTATTGATAATCAAAATATTACAAAGTGTATTTTTTTGAAAAAAAAAAGTATTAAAAAACTTTACGAATCAAAAAATTTATATCTTTGTCCACGAATTAATAATTAACTTTTATAATTTAGTAAGATGAAAAAAATTGTATTAAGCGTAGCTTTAGTAGCAATGATGGGTGTTTCTTTCGTATCTTGTAAAGATACAGCAAAAGAGCCTGCAGTAGAAGA
>JASLDM010000155.1 GCA_030151565.1 Flavobacterium sp.
AGTGGGTCAGGGTGTTATATTTAATTTATCAGAGGCATTAGCCGGTGTTACCTTTAATAATGTAGGCTATAAATATTATTTGAGTGAATCCGATGCAGAGTTAGACGAGAATGCATTAGTATTGACTAATAGTATGTATCACTTAGCAGCGAACTTGACGACTCGTACTTTTTGGGTTCGTATTACTAGTACTACTAGTCCATGTTATGTTATCAAGAGTTTTACCGTTCGCAAAGAGATTTGTGAGGTGGAGTTGGTTCCATTAAATGATTTAACAGCTTGTGGTGTTGCTGATGCACCAACATTATTTGATTTAACAGTATATAATGATGTTGTTTATCACGGACTACCAGGTTACACGATTAGTTATCATTTATCCGAAGCAGGAGCCAATGCGAATTTAGAAATCATTCCTGCAGGAACTTTGACCGCTTATCCAGGTACGCATAATCAACAGATATGGGTTCGAGTAACCAAAACAGATACTCCAAGTGTTTATAAATACACATCCTTTCGATTAAAAATATTTACTGCTCCAGTAATCAATGCGAACATAACACCGCTTTATGCGTGTGTTTCAGACGCCTCTGAGACAGTAGGGATTTTTAATTTAAACAGTAAAGACAATGAGATCAAGCAAAGTGCTAGTGGCTTAATAGTAGAGTATTACTCGACAGAAGCAGAGGCAATTGCAGGAGATCCAGCGACAAAGTTACCTGGTTTAGGGTATAATAGTGAGTCTGCTACAATTTATGTTCGTGTTTACTCCCCTATCACAGGTTGTTTTACAACAGGATCGTTTGAGTTAATAGTCTCTAATGCGCCTGTATTAAATCCAGTAGGAGACCTTCAGGTTTGTAGTGCAGATGGCTATTATACATTTAACCTTACTACTATAGCTCAAACAGCTATTGGAAATGCATCTTTAAACACGTTTAATTATAGTTTTTACCGCACACACGGAAATGCAGTTTCAAAAGAGAATGCTTTGCCAGGTACGAGTTATACCAATGTGATTCCAGGAGCAGAGGTTATCTACATTCGAGTAGAAAACAAACAAACTAAGTGTTTTACAATTCAAGCTATAGGCTTAAAAGTAGGGAAGAATCCAGTAATTTCTTCGCCAGGAGATTTCGTATTGTGCGATTCAAATGGTAATGGAGTTGCTAATTTTGATTTGACAAGTAAAGCCGCTACAATTTTAAATGGATTGGATAGCGCCTTATATAGTGTTAGATATTATAGCAGTATGCCTTTGGCACAAGCAGGTAATGTGGCGCAGTCAATTAATAATCCGAGTTCCTATTCCAACTTAACTTCAAACTATGTTTATGTTCGAGTAGAAGATTTGGTTACAGGATGTTTTTCAATAGTTTCGATGAAATTAGTTGTCAAACCAATGCCAACAGTTCCAGGAGTTATCCAAGATTATGTTATTTGTGACGGTCAAGATAACGATGGCATCGGTACATTTGTTTTCCAGACGAAGAAGCAAGAGATTTTAAATGGGAATGTATCGCTATCTGTTCGTTTTTATGTTTCAGAAGCCGATGCATTAGCAGGTATTGATGCGTTGAACGAAACAAGCTATGTGAATACAACAGCGCATATGCAGACTATTTATGTTCGCGTTACCGATATTGATACAGGGTGTTTCGTTATAGAAACGATGGATTTGATTGTTAAACCTTATCCTGTATTTGAATTAGGAAATCAAGGAGAAGTATCTGTGTGTACATCATCAAACAATTCATTAGGGGTGTTTAATCTAGTTCAAATAGGACAAGATAACGTAGTGGATTACGATAAATACACAATTACCTTTTATGAGACTTTGACGCACGCTACACAAGGAGTAAATCATATTGTAAATACATCAAACTACAGTAATGTAGGAGTAAATGGATCAAGTGTTTGGGTTCGTATCGTTCGTAATGATACGGGTTGTGTAGGGATTTATGAGATTTTGTTGCGAGTGTATCCAGCACCATCTTTGCCTACGACTATTCCTCAATTAACGATTTGTGATAATTACGGAGATTTATTAGATAGTAAAGGAGAGTTTGATTTAACATCTAACAGTGCTGCGATTATGCAACAGGTAAGTGGAACAAACTATGCTATTACTTATTATAAAACACAAGGCAACGCGCAAGCGGGTATTCAAAGTATAGAGACGCCAACAGCCTATCATAATTTGGATGCAGAAGAAACAATTTGGTTCCGATTGTTAAATACTACTACAGGATGTTTTAGTGTAGGAAGCTTTAAATTGAAAGTTAATGTAGGCTTGACAATTGTAAAGCCATCAGACATTTCAGTTTGTAGTGACTTGTCGATCGGACAAAATAAATATGCATTTGACTTACGTGTACGTAATGATGAGATTTTAGGAGGTACTCCAATCTTTGGAGCGACATTTAGTTATTATAAAAACGAAGCAGATGCTTTGTCAGAGACTAACGCTATTGCAAACATTCAGTCTTATATCAATACATCATCTGTAGAGAATATTTGGGTTGTAGTAGAAAATGAAGTAGGATGTCGTAGTATTACTACATTGGTGTTGCGAGTTTATGCTATGCCAGAGCCAAATCAAACACCAACTCCATTAGAAGTTTGTGAGAGCGAGTTTGGATCAGAGACAGGCGTTTTTAATTTATCGGATAGTATTTCAGATATTATATTAGGAGATGCAAATTTGGTAGTAGGTTTCTATGAGACGGAATCAGATGCATTCAATCAGGAGAATGAGTTGTCAGTAGCAGATCGAGAAGAATATGAGTCAGAATCAAGATCAGTTTATGTTCGCGTAGATAATAAGTTGACAGGAGCGGATCCAAAATGTTTTGTGATTGTAGAGTTGGCCTTGATCGTAAATGAGAAGCCTTATTTAAATCCAATAACACCATTGGTAGCTTGTATACAAAATCATCCAAACTTTTATGAGTTCAATTTAGGAGATAAGAATGTTGAGATTTTAGATGGACGTTCAGCAGATCAGTACAGTATTAAATACTTCTTTAATGAGGATGCTGCAAAATTGGGGACACCAGCTTTAGCGTATACGTATGTAAATACAACAGCATTAGAGCAAAATATTTGGGCTCGTATCGAGAACAAGCAAACGGGATGTTTCAATATCGCCGAGATGACTATTAAGATAGAAGAGCGTCTTTTTGCTTTCCCAATAGAGAATCCAGCGCCTTATTGTGATGATAATGACGATCCAGCGAATCCACTTAACGATGGCTTTACTAGAATTAATTTAACTGAATTTTCAGCTGCTATTATCGGAGAACAAGTTGTTGCAGCAGGAGCATTAAAAGTTGATTATTATGCTTCTTTATTAGATTATCAGAATGGTAATCCAATTGCGGCACCAACACAGTTTGTCAATACGAGTAATCCACAAACTATCGTTGCTGTTGTTCGCAATAGAGATGCTAGGTTGCTTTGTGAGGAGTATACTACATTTGAGGTTACGGTAAATAAACGTCCAGAAGTTATTGATAACTTACAAGGAGGTTATGTTTGTATCGATGAAAAGGGTAATCCAATAGCATTCCTTATCGATTCTAAGTTGGATGATTCACTATATGACTTTGTGTGGAAACGCAATGGAGTGGTGATCGATGGAGCGTCTAAGTCTTATTATGAAGCAACTCGTGGGGGAACTTATACTGTAAGTACAATTTCAAAAGAGACAGGGTGTGAGTCATTTAATAGTGCTTCAGTGGTAGTGTCTGCAATCGATGCATTTACAGTATCTATTGAAGAGGAAGAAGGGAATCGCGATGTAATGTCTGAGAGTGGCGTGCAAACTATTATAGTAAATGTATCTGATAATAAAACACCAGCGGGAGTTTATGAATACGCATTGAATGATGGAGATTATCAAGATAGCAACATCTTCTATGGAGTAGAGGCAGGAGATCATTTGATATGGGTTCGAGATAAAGTAACTGGAGCTTGTGCGGTTTCAACTGTGGCATCAGTAATGAATTATCCTAAATACTTTACGCCAAATGGAGATGGTTTCCATGATACATGGAATATATCAGGCTTGAAAGGGCAACCAAATGCTAAGGTTTATATATTTGACCGTTTCGGAAAATTGTTAAAACAATTAAGTCCAGTAGGAGAAGGTTGGGATGGAACATTTGGCGGACGTCCTATGCCATCAACGGATTATTGGTTTACGGTTGAATACAATGATTTCCACGGAAACCGAAGAGAGTTCAAAGGGCATTTCTCACTAAAAAGATAATTTGTTTATGAATATTTTTAAGAAACGTTATTTAGCATTCGTGCTACTAGTATCTCAAATAAGTTTAGGTCAAGAAGGATTGTCTGTTTATTCAGACTATCTTTCTGACAACTATTACTTGGTGCATCCTTCTATGGCGGGTGCGGCAAGTTGTGGGCAGCTTCGAGTAACGGCTAGACAACAGTGGTCTGGACAAGATGATGCTCCAGCTTTGCAGACAATGAGTTTTAATACAAGTGTTGGAGAGCAATCCGGAGTTGGATTTATCGCATTTAATGATAAGAATGGATATCATTCTCAAGTAGGAGGAAAGATTACCTATGCGCACCATATCGTATTCAATCGTTATACCCGCGATAATTATGATATCAATATGTTGTCAT
The DNA here is from genome assembly GCA_030151565.1 of Flavobacterium sp. Taxonomy (GTDB): domain Bacteria; phylum Bacteroidota; class Bacteroidia; order Flavobacteriales; family Flavobacteriaceae; genus Flavobacterium. The sequence continues at coordinate 4,654 of JASLDM010000155.1, forward strand.
TTGGTATGAGTGCAGGTATGGTTCGAACCACTTTAGATGAGACTAAATTTGGAGGTAGCTATGATCCTGTTATTCATGGAGGTATGGAACAGAAAGATTCTTACTTCAATGTTGATTTTGGAGCGTCATATCAGTATTTAGATTTTTACACGCATTTAACGGTTAAGAATGCGGTATCAAGTAAGCGTGATTT
>JASLDM010000159.1 GCA_030151565.1 Flavobacterium sp.
CGGTTTAGTACCTACGCTTGAACGTCGATACTGATGGACCTACCATCATCTTCTATACAGCACGGATAAAGCAAGCTTTATCCTTCACAGCACACTATTGGCAATAGGCGGGCTGAACGGCTTCGTATCAACGGAAGTGCAAAATTCAACTTCTGTTCTTCGATTAAAGTTCAGTGCTAAAAATCCCGCCCATCGCCAATACGCGGCACGTTACCCACAATTATGAAGAAGATACTACACATATTGACAATCCTTCTGCTTCCATTGACAGTTTTTGGACAAAGCGACTATTGGGCAAGATTGTCAATTTCAGGTGGAGTTTCAGAACTTGGAATTTCACCATCCGAAGAAATTTGGGTAGCTACAAAAGCAGGAAATGTTTACTACACCAAACAAATCGGTGAACTATGGCATATCGGACCTTTTGGTTCATTAGACCCATACAATTTTAGCTCGGGAAAGACTTTTGAGAGAGTAAATTTTTTCGATGAAGATACCTTGATGATCTCAGGGTTTATTCAAGAAGGCGGAAAACAAGACTTTGTTTTTTGGTCAGGTAATAAAGGGAAAACTTGGGACAAAGTAATCTTCGGTAAAAGCAGTTGGATTGATGCGGCATACATAAACAACAACGGAAAAGCTTGGATGAGTGGTAATTCTCAACTCATTTATTACACAGAAGATAAAGGGAAAACTTGGACTTCGTTTGACAAAGTAGAACCAACAGGAAATTTACGATTTTCAACAATTCATTTTGCTAAAGATGAACAAACAGGATTATTTGGTTCGTTTTGGAACGTACTCTACAAAACAACTGATAATTGCCAAAATTGGGAAAAACTGCCTACCCCTTTAAATCAGGAAAAATATGAAAGGCTTTCGAAAGAAGAACGACCCGAGATAGGGAAAGTTAGGATTTTTGGGAATCACTATATCATCAATCAACAAGGTAGAGTGTTTATTACTAAATCCAATTCCATTGATTGGACTTACTTGCCTGAAATAATTGATTTTGAGGTTTCTGAAAATGAAAATCTTTTTACTATTAATGAGGATTTGAGCATAAGCCTTTATGACTCTAGTTTTACTAAAACTTGGCAATCAGATAAATCACTTGAGAATAATCCAAGAACAATCGGTATAAGAAACAACAGTCTTTTCGTTTTGACTTTTGAAAGTGTTTATAAGATAAATCGTGATGACTTTATAGTTTCTCAGTTATTTACAGATGAAATTCCCATTCAAGAACCCTATTTGAAGCTTCAATTTGAAGGTGAAGAATATGGATTTGAAAACAAGGATATATTACACTTTGATAAGAAGAAAAAAACGTGGTATCGGTTTATGACGGTGAACTTCTCAATCGCAAATGCTTCCTTGTTTGGTAGCAATATTGTATTGGCAGACCGAAGTTTAAACAAACAATACACCTTAGACCCAAAAGAAAAGTCAGTTAATGAATTTAATTTGCCTAAAAGTCTTTTTTCTAATCTCGTAGTTAAGGAATTACATTTTGAAAATGGAAGTCAAGGTTGTTTCCATTCAAATAATTTATTAAGGTCGTACATCAGAGAAGGCGACAAATTTGTTGTTGATAGAAAATCAAGTTCTTCAAAATATCTATCCCGTGCTACTTCCGAAATAAACGCTGACAACATAGAGCAGACTGTTGAAATAATTGACAATTCAAGGTTTGTAAAAGTCTCATTGAATGATTTAAACATCACAGAAAATGACATCAATGAATTTAAAAAATTCATTGACAAAGAAGAACAACGGATAAAGAAGTCAGGCATAGACCGGTTCGACTTTGAAAATTTGTATTTATTCCCAGGAGAAAACACCGATTTCGATTTTTACAGGTCAATTGCAGATTCACTTTTTACTCTTAGTGAAGAAGAAATCAATAATGCCTTTTGGCAAGCTTATGGGAATTGGAGCACTACAACCGATTGGAGAAGAGTCATTATTGTATTTCAAAATGGTAACAAATTAATAATTGAAAACTCAGACGACAAGCCAAATTATCTATATGCGCCTTGGGTAGTTGACTTTGAAGGTTTGAAATTCAGAACAAACTCTATTCTCTTTGGACAACAAATAGATAAAATAACAAATGGACAGTTTTTTAATGAAATTGCACGAGATAAAAATTATGCAATCTTCAAAATTGCTGACTATATGTACAGAAAGAAACTAAATGAAAAATAACTGTGGGTAACAGGCGGTCGAGTAAGCAAGGGCATTTCAGCCCAAGCTTCTCACAGAACCGTACGTGAAAGTCTCCCCTCATACGGCTCTTGATACATCCATCTTACTGATATACAAAAATCATATACCCACAGCTACCCTAAACCTATTATACTCCAATGGTAGAATAAGTTTGGATAGCTGTTTTGTATCTTACGCAAGTACTTATAAGCTTTCTGATAGCTTGTAATGCTTTTATATTTTCCCTTTACCCACTTAGCGAGTCGATAATCTAAATGTCGAAACAAACTTCTCAACCGCCA
>JASLDM010000056.1 GCA_030151565.1 Flavobacterium sp.
CCACAACATACTTCCATATAAAACAACAATAACCAAAGACAAAGAAACAAGTCGAAAATACCGAGTTTGTATACCTTTAAAAAACATAAAACTCACCAAAACATAGATCAGCCCACTAGCTCCTATATGATAACTTTCACGTCCAATAAGCCAAGTACCTAATCCCGAAAAAAGAATACCGAATATCATAACTGCCCAAGTTTGCTTTTTATAAAAATATTGCAGCATCAACAAAAGAACAAAGATAGCCACGGAGTTATTATAAATATGTTTGAGTCCACCGTGAATAAAAGGACTACATACGATTCCTCTTAACCCAGTCATCGTTCTAGGAAAAACACCAAAACGGCGTAGCTCTAAAAAATAAGACCAATCCAACCAGAATACTCCCCAAATCACAAGTAAGAATAAAACAGGCAGCAGAAATATAGTTGAAGAAAATTGTAAATGTTTCTCGTTCATTAAAAATGTATTTTTACGAAAATAGACAAAAAACCATCGGCTTTCATAAAGAAGATAATTAATTTATCATTTTTCGGGCACTATAACGCATCGAGTCTATACAAACATAAAAGTTACACCTACAAAACAATCTTTGTAAAACTTTAAATCCATATTGAGTTTTTATTTCTACTTTGAGGTCGTATTTTTGTAAAAGCATTTTACAGCATACAATTATGGAAGCTCCTTTAGCAGAACGCATACGCCCAAAAAAACTATCAGATTACATCAGCCAAAGCCACTTAGTGGGTGAAGACGGGGTATTGACCAACCAAATCAAAAGAGGTTTTATACCTTCGATGATATTTTGGGGTCCTCCTGGCACTGGTAAAACTACTTTAGCAGAAATCATTGCTCAAGAAAGCGAACGCCCGTTTTATGTATTAAGCGCTATCAATGCTGGAGTCAAAGATGTAAGAGAAGTTATTGAAAAAGCTAAAAGAAATACAGGTATATTCACTGCTCGAAACCCTATTCTGTTTATTGATGAAATTCACAGGTTTAGTAAATCACAACAAGACTCATTACTAGGTGCTGTAGAAAAAGGATGGGTTACCCTGATAGGAGCAACCACAGAAAACCCAAGTTTTGAAGTCATCCCTGCGTTACTCTCACGTTGTCAAGTATATATTTTAAATGCATTTACCAAAAACGACCTTCATCAACTGCTCGACAGAGCGATTGAGATCGATCCTTTTCTAAAGAAAAAAAGCATCAAACTATCCGAAACCGAAGCGCTCTTCAGAGTTTCTGGTGGTGATGGAAGAAAACTACTAAATACATTTGAGCTCTTAGTCAATGCCATTCCTGGAGATAATATAGAGATTACAAATGACGAGGTAATGAAAATTGTACAACGCAATACAGTACTCTACGATAAAACTGGAGAACAACATTATGACATTATTTCCGCCTTTATAAAATCGATCCGCGGAAGTGATCCCAATGGAGCTGTATATTGGTTAGCTAGAATGATTGAAGGTGGAGAAGATGTTAAATTCATCGCACGCCGTCTTTTGATATCAGCGTCGGAAGATATTGGAAATGCCAACCCCACAGCTTTAATAATGGCTAACAATGTTTTTCAAGCAGTATCGGTTATTGGATATCCTGAAAGCAGAATTCTATTAAGTCAATGTGCGGTTTATTTAGCTACTTCTCCTAAAAGCAATTCTACTTATTTAGCAATTGGCAAAGCGCAACAAACTGTAAAACAAACTGGAGATTTATCAATCCCAATTCATTTACGCAACGCTCCTACCAAACTAATGAAAGAATTGGGCTATGGAGAAGATTATAAATATTCGCATGATTATGCAAACAATTTTGCGGAACAGGAATTTTTGCCACACGAATTAAGCGGAGTCGCCTTTTACGAACCAGGACAAAACTCAAGGGAAAATGCAACAAGAGAATTCTTAAAGAATCGTTGGAAGCTAAAATACAGATACTAATAACTACAACAGACCTTTAGAAATACTCTTTTATTTCTAAAAGCGTTTGCACTTGAATTATCTCAGGCTCAATCTTAGGCTGTGTATTACAGAAATGAATAGCTTCCATACCCGATTGTATAGCACCATGCACATCGGCCATTAGATTATCTCCAATCATCACAGATTTATTGGCTTGCGTTCCCGCTTTATTTAACGCATATTGAAATATTTCTAGAGCAGGCTTCTTAGCTCCAGCTTGTTCAGAATTGGTTACTGTTTTAAAATAACCATCTAATTTAGCGTGTCGTAATTTATTCGCTTGTACCTCTTGAAATCCATTCGTAAGAATGTGTAAATTATATTTTGGTTTCAAATAATCCAACAAGTCATAAGCTCCTTCAAATAAGTGATTATTATTTGGTAAAGTTTCAATATACGCTTTAGAAATAAATTCTACAAAATCATTGGACGCTTCAAAGTCCAAACATTGAAACGTATCTTTTAAACGTCCAAAACGCAATTCAGCTTGCGTTACTTGATTCAAACTATATCGATGCCAATACGCCTCATTGATCTCAACGTAATATTTTAGGAAAGCTTCGATAGTAAAAGGAACTTTATTCTGATTAAAAACCTGCTCAAAAGCCAAAGCAGAATTCGTTTCAAAATCCCAGATCGTATGATCTAAATCAAAAAAAATATCGGTTTTGTCACTAAATTTAGACTTCATAAAAAAATATATAAAAGGAATCACAAAACTCCTTCATCTGCAAAGCTATAATAGCCGTGCTCAGTAATTATTAAATGATCAAGTAAGGTAATTTCCAGCAACTTAGCTCCATCTTTAATCTTTTTAGTAATAGATAAGTCGGCATCACTAGGTTTTAACTTACCCGAAGGATGATTATGTGCCAAGATCAGCCCCGTAGCTTGCTGTTCCAAAGCCATTTTAAATAATATACGTACATCAACAACAGTTCCAGTCAACCCACCTTTACTCAAGTTTGATTTAAAAACAACCTTATTAGAATTATTAAGAAAAAGAACCCAAAATTCTTCATGGTTCAAATCCCCTATCAGAGGTTGCATTAATTCAAAAACCTTAATACTTGAAGTAATTTGTGGTAAAACTAAAGCTTCTTGGGATCGTCTTCTCTGCCCCAATTCTAACGCAGCTATAATCGTGATAGCCTTAGCCTCCCCTATTCCTTTAAAATGCATCAATTGCTTTAAACTCTGTCTACTCAAAGATGCAAGATTATTACTATTCTCTTTTAAAATACGCTGACTGAGTGCTACAGCTGTTTCTTCTCGATTACCTGAGCCTATCATAATTGCCAATAGTTCTGCATCACTTAATGCTGCGCGACCTTTGAGAATTAATTTTTCACGAGGCTTGTCATCCTCAGCCCATTCTTTAATTGACACTTTTATTGACTTCATAGCAATCCTTTTACAATCAATTGATATAAAGATATTTAAAAATTATCAAACAAAGAACATCCAAATTAAAATACAAAACATTCCGTATACAAAAAACGAAGACAGTAGTTTATTAAAAATCAGAGGTAGCACTATAAAGTGCATTCAAATCCAACCCTCCATAGTTACCCGAGCTCATAAACAATAACACGCAATCTTCTAAATTTAAAGAGGCTAAGTAAGTTGCAAAAGTTTCTGAATTAGTATATGTCAACAAGCCTTCTTTTCCAAAAGCCTGCTGCATAGCCACTTCTGAAATTTCAGGCATATTTTTAATTTTCAACGCTTCTAAAGAATAAAACACAACAGCTTCATCTGCTTGCTCCAAAGTCCCTTTATATTGCTCCAAAAAAGAAGCATTCAAACTGCTGTATGTATGCAATTCTAAACAAGCGATAAGTTTTTTATTAGGGTATTGTTTTTTCACAGCCTCAGTCGTAGCCAACACTTTACTTGGAGAATGCGCAAAGTCTTTAAAAACAACACTTGAACCTTTCTCAGCAATTTTTTCAAGACGCTTAGACGCTCCTCTAAAGGATGCTATAGCTTCGTAAAAATCTTCTTCATCGATACCCATATTCTGACAAACCCATTTAGCTCCATTTAAGTTACTCAGGTTGTGTTTACCAAAAACCTCTAAAGGCATCGGTCCTTCAGGAGTTTCTAAATATGTAATTCCCTCATCAATAGTATATTCCGGGGTTGAATATGGTAATTTACGTATAGGATTTGCGGTCTCAGCTACTATTTCATTAATTACTGCATCTTCTTCGTTATAAATTAAGATCCCACCATCTACAATTTTATCAACAAAAATCTTAAACTGCTCTACATAATTTTCAAAAGTTGGAAACACATTAATATGATCCCACGCAATACCACTCAACAGTGCAATATTAGGTTTATACAGATGAAACTTAGGACGTAAATCTAAAGCCGATGATAAATATTCATCACCTTCAATCAACATAAACTCATTTTCAGCTGTAAGATGAACCATCCGATCAAACCCCTCCAATTGTGCTCCCACCAAGTAATCAACAGCTACATTGTGATAATGCATTACGTGAAGAATCATCGATGTAATGGTTGTCTTCCCGTGAGATCCCCCAATTACAACTCTAGTTTTATTTTTAGATTGCTCATAAATATACTCTGGATAAGAATAAATCTTAAGCCCAAGCTCACGTGCTTTAATTAATTCTGGATTGTCATTTTTTGCATGCATTCCCAAAATCACAGCATCGATTTCCGTATTAATTTTTTCCGGAAACCACCCTTGTTCTTTAGGCAATAAACCTTTTTGTTCCAATCTTGTCTTAGAAGGCTCGAAGATAGCATCATCACTACCTGTTACCTTTTCTCCCTTTTCATGTAATGCCAAAGCAAGGTTGTGCATTGCACTTCCCCCAATTGCGATAAAATGTATATGCATATCGACCTAAAATGAATAATTCTGAATGCCGTAAAAATACAATTTTATTTGATTTTTATTACAAAAAACCAACGCATAAGAAGCGCCTTTAACCAAAGCTTTAACTATTAAAACAACATTCTCACTTTTAATACAAACAAAACTTTAAAAGCAGCAGTCATCACCTCTTTTCATTATATAATAATCACCTTAAATCCAAGCTATTTTGTCGAACACCTAAACAAAGCAAAAGCATTGTACATCTAATCGATTATAGAAATAAAAAAGGCTACCCAAATGGATAGCCTTCAAATAATTTAATAATTCTTTATTGTTATTCAACAAGAGTCATCTCATCAACAATATGTTTAGCATCAGCAAACTTGTCAATAATAAATAACACATAACGAATATCAACGTTTATTGTTCTTTGCAATTTAGGATCATAAATAACATCTCCTGCCATAGCTTCAATGTTACCGTCAAAAGCTAAACCAATCAATTCTCCTTTACCATTCAATACTGGAGAACCTGAGTTACCACCAGTAATATCATGATTAGTCAAGAAGTTTACTGGTAAATGTCCTTTTTTATCTGCGTAAGGTCCAAAATCTTTCGCATTATACAAATCAATTAATTTTTGTGGCACTTCAAACTCTTCATCACCAGGTACGTGTTTTGCAATAGTTCCTTTTAATGTTGTAAACCAGTTTTCATCTGCATCATTAACTTTATTTCCTCTAGGAAGGTCCATTACAGTACCATACGTCAAACGCAAAGTAGAGTTAGCATCTGGATAATACTTCCCTTTAGGATCAGCTTTACGAATTCCATCAACCAATAAGCGGTATGCTTTTGAATAGCGATCTTCTAACGCACTTAGAGCTTCTGGTTGCTCTCTATATTTATCTAAAATAGCAGTAGATATTTTCACCAATTCGTCAGACTCCAATACAGCAGCATCAGGATTAGCTATAAACTTCATTACACGCTCTTTATTCGCTACAACACTATTGTCAAACGCTTTATTTACAAAAGCTGTAAAGTCGTTAGCGTTTTGTTTTGCAATTTCAGCAATATAAGGCGCAATGCCATAACCACTTGCTTTAGTAGCATATAATTTCAATTGGGAAGCCAACATTTCTCTTTCCAATGGCTCAGAGTATTCCCCATAAATCGCATCAATTAACGCTTCTAATTGAGGTAAGATCTCTTGACGCTTCTCAGCATCAGCTGTAGCATAAGCTTGTAATCCTCCCGCTAAACGATAAGGAGCTGCTCCCATTGTAGAAGTTCTCAAAATAGTCATCAAGTAATTATCGTGACGAGCTTTTTCATTTGTAGCCGCATAATAAGCATTGATATCAGCGATTACCGTTCCGTATTTTTTTCTATTAGCTTTCTTATTCGCCCACTTATTGAAATCAGCTTCCGAGATACGCTTAGCTTGCGCAGTTTGATGCTCTGTTAATGCGTCGATCATTCCTTGGCGATTTTTCCAATAGTTTGCTACTCCAGCATATTTAGAAGCATAAAACAAACGAACTGCTGCCTCTTGATCCAT
>JASLDM010000072.1 GCA_030151565.1 Flavobacterium sp.
GCGGAGAAAGAGGGAATATAACCCATATATAAATAGAGTGTGATAAAATACTATTATTTTGATTTATTGGTAGTTATGTTTTTATTAAGTCGATTAAATACCTTAAAATACTATATGATAGTATCAAAATTGGGTGTATATTTGGGTGCTATTACAAATAACTATGACTATAAAAAGAAAGATAACTATTGCTATTGAAAAGAGAAAGAAAGATGGTGTATTAATCACAGAGAACGTTCCAATTCGTGCAAGAGTGGTATATAATGGTGGCCGTGTAGAACTCTTTACAGGCTACCGCATTGATGCTTCTAAATGGGATGAAGCAAAAGAAAAGGTACGCAATGGGTGTACCAATAAGCTAAAACAAAGCTCTTCCGAAATCAATACAGCAATACAGGAGCTATCTACTACGATTGATAGAATCTTTAAAGAGTATGAATTGAAAAACGAAGTACCTTCTTTTGAACTCTTAAAAGATGAAATAAAACGCTACTCAGATAAACAAACCATATCAGCAACAGAAAAGAATCTCTTTACAGCTTTTGACGAGTTTGTAAAAAGTAGTGGTAAACGCAATGATTGGACAACTGCTACTTACACCAAGTTTAATACTGTTCGTTCACATCTTTTTTCTTTCAAAAGCAATTTTCAGTTTACTGATATTAACGAAAAGACGTTATTAGACTACGTTTCATTTTTACGCATTGAAAAACAGATGCGTAATAGCACCATCGAAAAGCAAATTAGTTTTGTAAAGTGGTTTTTGAAGTGGTGTAAAAACAACAATTATACAATTACCTATAATTTTGAAGAGTTTAAACCAAAACTAAAGGAAACATCTAAAAAGATAATCTTTTTAACTCAAGAGGAAATCGAACAGATTAAATCAACGGATTTAGGCACAAAGTCGTACTTAGAACGTGTACGTGATGTATTGCTTTTCTGTTGCTATACAGGACTTCGCTATTCAGATGCCTTTAGCCTAACAAGACACGACATTAAAAATGATGCTATTGAGTTTGTTACCAAAAAGACAAATGATATGCTGAGAGTTGAATTAAACAAACACAGTAGAGCAATATTAGAGAAGTACAAAGATGTACCTTTTGAAAAAGGAAAGGCACTACCTGTTATTTCTAATCAAAAGATGAATGACTACATAAAAGAACTTGGAGAATTAGCAGAGATTAATGAACCAATCCGAGAAACGTATTATGTAGGCAATGAAAGAATAGATGAAGTAAAACCCAAATATGAACATTTAAGTACTCACGTAGGGCGAAGAACATTTATCTGTACTGCTTTATCATTGGGGATACCTGTACAAGTTGTAATGAAATGGACAGGACATTCAGACTACAAATCAATGAAACCTTATATTGATGTAGCTGATACAATTAAAGCGAATGCAATGACTAAATTTAATATGATATGAGTTTAGATAATCCTCTTTTGAAACACATAAATGAGTATTTAAAAATACTAAAAGAACTATCAAATTTATTAGATAATGATTCCTTACAGCAGAACACATATCAATGTATTCGACAGGAGAGTTACGCTAAAGCATTTAGCGATTTAACAAAACTTGATATTGATGCTCTTTTAATAACAGGACAAGCAGAGAGTTTATCTAAAAAAGTATTTCTGAATATACTAAAGCAGATTGAAGTTATTAATAAGCTTATTGATGATAAAGACGAGTTAATAACTCATTTTGATTTTATTCATTTATATGATAAAGTACTACTTCCTAAAATGTTTGAGAACAAAATCTTAATTGCGCGACAGGATTTAAAAGAAATACAGGAAAAAGAAAAACCTATCTGGGTATCACAATGTGAATTTGATGAAGATAAAAAGTATTGGGAGAAAGAACTTTATAGGGTTTTAGCAGAAAGAGATACCTATACACAGGATAATGTGCATCTAATTCAAAACTATTATCACAAAATACGAGATTACCTTTTAATAGTTAAAGAAGATATTTATGTGTATTACCCTGAAGATAGACTTCGTTTAGAATCTGATTTATTTGAGATCAAAGATGTACTTAAACTTTATAACTCTGCTTTAGAATTAAAATGTTTTAAGGAAGATGATTTAGCATTTGAAGATTTTTATTTAATATTTAATTTAAGAGAGCCTAAAGCTCGATTTGATTCAACGTTTAAATACATAACAAAATTTGCTCAACCACCACTATATGAAATGATGAAGGATATAGAAAAAGATGTTAGAGATAAAGTGATTGACTTCATTGTGTTGAAATTAAAACTAAAGTCTGCATTGACAATTTCGAAACGCTTTTATAAACCTTCAGAAGAAATTTAATTATTGTTTTAATCCTTTTAAGTTCATTAAAGAGTTTTTAAAGTCTTTTATTTTTGATTTCCTCAAAAACAAATAACCAAACGCATATAACTAATTCATTATTAATTATATGCGTTTTGTTTTTTTATCAAATTCCACACATTTCCACAGAAATTTACAGATAGTTTTGAATTGTTCGAACATCACAAAATCGTATAATTTAAAAACTAAAACTATGTATATAAGCGAATTAAAAGAAAAGCCAGTTTGGCAAATGACAGGAGAAGAACTATTACAGTTATTACAAACAGTATCTATAAAGGATTTTAAAGAACTCAATACTTCGCAAGAAACGCAACAATCTACAAAGCGTTATGTTTACGGAATACGTGGTATAGCAGACCTACTTGGGTGCAGTATTACCACTGCTAATAAAATCAAGAAAGAAGGTCATATCAAAAAAGCGATTATCCAAAGAGGTAGAAAAATTATAGTCGATGCTGACTTGGCATTAGAACTATTCGCTAAAAAATAAAAGGGACAACTTGTGCAAATCGTCCCTTAATATCCAATTAAAGTATAACTCAACTCTTATCGTATAAAGATAAGGATTATTAAAACACAAGTAAATATGAGCTTAGATATACCCTATATCCGAGTAGGAACTGCTTACTTTAAAATCATCGAAAAACCTTTGATATCAGGTGATAAAGTTAAAGTAATGGTGCGTTGGACTCGTGAAACGATTGTATCAGATCACGGAAAGTCCTACTTAGAGAACGTCTTAAAATTAGATGGCTTTTGCTGTATTCCAGACCATCTTAACTATCAACCAATCGTAGAAAATTTTTTTAATACCTATAATGAATTAAATATGAAACCAATAGAAGAAGATTTTAACTTAAATGAATTAGAACAATTGATTCCAAACTCACTACACTTTGTAAAGCACATATTCGGAAGTGAACAATACGAATATGGTTTAGACTATCTAAAGCTATTGTATGAGAAGCCAACGCAAACCTTACCAATATTGTGCCTTGTTAGTAAAGAACGTGCAACAGGAAAAAGCTCTTTTATTAAATGGCTTAAAAATATCTTTGGACTCAATATGACTTATATCAAAGGAGATTCTTTTGGTTCTCAATTTAACGCTGATTGGGCAAGTATGTTATTAGTTGCCATAGACGAAGTATTCTTTGATAAGAAAGAGATTACAGAGCGTTTAAAGTACCTTTCTACTACTGACAAAGACAAAGTTGAAGCAAAGGGAAAAGACAGACAGGAAATAGAGTTTTTCGCCAAGTTTATTCTTTGCTCTAACAATGAGGATGATTTCATTCAAATAGACGAAGAAGAAATACGTTTTTGGATTCGAAAGATTAAACCTATTGAATCAGAAGACGTTCACTTTATCAAGAAGCTAACAAGTGAAGTTCCTTATTTCATCAAATACTTACTTCTACGACCTTATTACACCACGCAACAAACCCGAATGTGGTTTACACCTAAACAGATACTTACAGCTTCCCTTTTAAAACTAATTAGTAAAAACAAAATAGAGATTTCACTTTTAGAACTTTTAAACCTGTGCTTTGAAAAGGTTGCCGAGGATGAAATTTGCGTAGCTCCCAATGATTTACTCTTGTTATTACGCAAGACAAACCCAAAACTAATTATATCTGCTAGTGAAATAAGAAAGATTTTAAAGAAATGGGATTTCGAACCACAAAATAACACAAAATCTTATCAAGGAATAGAGCTTTTATCTCATGGAGAATTTGTTAAAATAGAACGTAGAGGACGTTACTACATCATTAAAAAAGATTTATTCTATAAAATATTTGATGCAATGATGCAAGAATAGATTAAACTATTGTTTATTAATAAGTTACACTGCATCAAAGTCTGCATCAAACTAAAAATACATCAAGTTTGATGCAAGAGTGATGCAAGAAACAAAATGAGTTTGATGCAGTGATGCAAGAGTGATGCAGAGTATTTTATTGAAATACAATTGATTAACACCTTTCTGCATCATTGCATCAAAAAAAACAGATTTTTAACCCGACTATTTCAAAACGTATGAATTGTGAATCAGCTAAACAAATTAGCCTAACAGACTTACTTAAAAAGTTAGGTCATACCCCAACCAAAATAATGAGAGTTGATTGGTGGTATCTCAGTCCATTTAGAACTGAAAAAACAGCATCATTTAAAGTGAATATTGATAAAAACGTGTTTTATGACCATTCTGCTGGTTTTGGTGGAACAACACTTGATTTTGTGATGAAGTACAATAATTGCGATATTAAATCAGCTTTAGAATTGCTCAAAAACGATTCTTTTTCTTTTCATCAGCCAATTATTGTGAGTTCTAACATTATTCAAGAACCAACATATACAATTCAAGCGATTAAGCCATTAACACATCCAAACTTGATACAATATATCACTGAGCGTAATCTTAGCCTTAAAATGGCTCAAACTTATTGTAAGGAAGTACACTATACTCTAAACAACAAATCATATTACGCTGTTGGTTTTCCCAATACCACCATAAATGGTTTCGAACTAAGAAACGTGTATATAAAAATGTGTCTTGGAAAAAAGGCAGTAACCTACTTTGATAACAAAAGTAAACATATTGTCTTGTTTGAATCTTGGAGTGATTACATCAGCTTTTTAACCCTTTATCCAAATGCAGAAAAGCAATATGATTATTTGATTCTTAATTCCGTATCAATGTTGAATAATACAATAATTAAAACACCAAATAATTATTTGTACAAATGTACAAATGGGGAATTGTATAAATGTATCAATGTACAAATGGATAAAAGTATCAATAATACTTTGTACAAAGAATTAAAGTATGAAAGTATTATTTGTTGTTTCGACAATGATAAAGCTGGAGAAAGTGCCTTTCAAAAAGTAGCTCAGACCTATACAAACGTTGTTGATGGACGAAAACTGTACGAGAATCACAAAGATTTGAATGATTATTTACTAACTATTAACCGCAATGATTTGACGTAAGAATTATCGAGATGTGTCTTTGTCCTTACAAATTGGAAATTTGACAGCCAAAGACCACTCGTTTTTCTCCCGAAGGTCGCAAAATGGCTAAGACGATGAAAAAAACAAAGAAGATAGAATTTAGAGTTACCCTTACAGAAGCTCTAATCATAAAAAACAAAGCAGAAAAAGTCGGCTGTAGCGTTTCTGAATATATCCGAAACACTGCACTTGATTATTCTTTAGCGTATAAATTAACTCCTGACGAAGTAGAAGTTTACAAACTGCTCAACAAATACGCTGATAATTTTAGAAGAATAAGCAATCTTTTTAAGCTTGGCGATACAACAGGAGTTAAACAGCACACCATTGAAACGGCTAATCTAATTCGGACTCACTTACAAAAACTATTGTAAAGATGATAGCTAAAGCAAAATCTTGTGTTGGTGGCACAGCATTATTCAATTACGTAATTGATGATAAAAAGGGATATGAGCTATTAAGAAACAATCTTTCGGGGGATACTCCGAAAGATATGTTTCAAACGATGCAGATACTACAAAATCAAAACAGCAGATGTAAAAACAACACAATATCGGCTGTTATATCTCCAACTATTGTAGATAGTCAAAAGATGAGCGATAAAGATTTACGAGCATTAGCCGTTGAGTTTTTACTTGGTTTACAAATCGATCCTACCAAAGCTCAATTCATTGCTTTTGTTCATACAGAAAAAGAGCATAAACATATTCACATCATTGCTAACCGTATAGATGAAAACGGAAAGGCACTAAAGGATAATTACATTGGTTTTGAAGCTCAAAGAGTTGCTCACGAAATAGCACTTAAATACGGTTGGACGTCTATAAGACAAGAAAACGAGAATAAGAAACAAAGAGCTAACAACACAAACTTAATAGCTAAAAACGCTATCAAAACAGCTCATAGAGAAGTTTTAAGACAGAAACCTAAAGATTTAAAACAATACATTCGCTTAATGCTGGAAAAAGATATTGAGGTTAAACCAACTATTAACAAACAGGGGAATATTCAAGGATATCGTTTTATTCATTTGGAAACAGGTACAAACTTAAAAGCAAGTGAAGTTGACCGAAATATGAAGCTCAATGATTTATTTAAAAACACTGTAAGTATAGAATCTAAAAATGAAGTAGAAAAACTATTTATTAAACAGGAACCAAGTGAACCACAAATGCAGAATTGGAAAACAGATGCGTCTGTTTTATTTAGTTTGTTATCTACTTTACAGTTTGGCAGTAATGATGAGGACGATGAACAGAAAAAACGCAAACGAAGAACACTAAAAAGATAAACGATGGCAAAGAATCAACCTAAACTCACTGATATGACTGAATTATTACTTCACCAAGTCATGCAATTACAACAAACGATAAAGCAAAGCGAAAAAACACATTTAGATACAATCAAAGAATTGAGTAACATCAAAGTAACAGTAAATGTAGCTGAACTCCGACAGATAGAAAAAGAACAGCGAAAACGACTGTTAAATGACTTTGAAGAGTTTCATCTGGAGATAACAAAAAATAATGAAGAGCTTTTAAAAGTTCATAAGGCTGTTAGTTCTAAAAGGTTGTTGTACTTGATAGGATTGAACATCTTTTTACTTTTAACAACAGGGTTTTCTATGTATATAGTAGTTAAGAATACTATTGAGAAATCGGAGTACGAGATACTAGTTAATGAACAAACTAAATTGAGAAATCAATTAGAAAATGTAAATCAGTTTTTTATTGAGAATCCTAAGATTTCTACGACTTTCCAAGATTGGAATCAAAAGTAATAAAACTTTAAAATATTAATCAAAGTTATTTCCGTAAAATTTTTAGAGCTGTGAGGGCTCAAAATTTTACAGAATAACTTTGTTGGATTGTGTCGTAAATATTTAAAACGCATAATGCTATCCAATAATATATCCATTAATACTGAACTGGTATTTTTAAATAAACATTAAAATTTTGATGATGAATCTCATGAATTTTGTAATATACTTCTCAATTTAACTTAGGTGTACTCGAATCTGGCTTTATATTAGGCTCATCAAATTTCATTATTATTGGCATTGGAAAATCTACACCCGTCAAAATAGCTTCTCCTTCTCCTAAAATTGGTAAAAAATCCAAAGTATTTTTATTCGCAGTACTACAAGCATTACTTACCGCTTCTTTGTCAAAATGATTAATTAAACGATGCGCTATAAATGTTCCCATTTGACTGAGCGTACCTTGCGGAATATCTCTTGGCATTTGAGTTGCTATACAAAGAAACAAACCGTGCTTTCTACATTCTTTGGCTATGGAGTCGAAAGCGTCTAAAGGCTTACTATCAAAATATTCATCCTTAATAGACTTATTTAGAAATTGGTGGGCTTCATCAATAAGAACCACAACGGGTGAATCTTTGAATGAGCCACTTCTTGCTTTTGCTAAAAGAAATTTGCCAATTGCATTTACTAACGTTTCTCTAACTTGAAAATCATATTTTACGTTTTCTAAATTTAAGCGCAATAATTTGTTATCGGTGTTTTCGATAGAAATAAATTGGTTAAGAATATCGGTTAAGTCATTTTCTGTTTTCTCTTGTTGGAACCCAAATATTTGGTTCAATTCAGGTGTGTTGGCAAGGTTGGTAACTCTTGATATCAAACTTACACAATATGAAACATCATTTGGAGCTACTCCTCCCCACGTAGTCCCATTGTCATAGACACATTCAGCACTTAATTGATGAGATAATTTCATAAAATCAAAATCTGCCATTCCATTTTCAATAGTTTGTATATTTCGATAATAAAAAACATCATACGGCTTCTTGGGTTTTCCATTTTTCTTTAATAAACCATCTTCAATTGGAATAACTTCCCCATTATGTTCAATTTGGCCTGCATCTCTTGCAATATTTACCATTTTGAGAGACCTTATAGCTTCCATTAGTTTAGGTGTTTGCGTTCTAGGTGATGGTTTCAATAAGAAAAACATATCATCTATCGTAAGTTGAGAATAATGAAATACATTATCTCCTTTACCAATATCGACAGATTTTACCTTATCATAATTTCCTCTATACTCTCCAGTCGCATCAATCAATATAGCTTTATTACCTGTTGCTATCAATGATTCTACCAATTTACTTACCGTATAACTTTTCCCACCTCCAGTAGTTCCAACAATAGCACAATGACGACCAAAAATAGATTGTAAATTTATTTTAACTTTCGTATCAGGACTTGATACTAAATTTCCTATTTCAGTTGTATTTGCAACTTCGCCACTTCTTACGCCAAATCTTGACATATATTCTTGTACCAATTCTCCTGAACTTACAAATGCTTTTGCTCCAATGTTTGGATAGGCTGTTAATCCTTTTTTGACATCAAAAGGGTTATATAAATCAAAAGATAAAAGAATTTCAATTTTTCCAGTGGGATGAAAATCACTGGTTTGAAATGCTTTTTCATTTAAAGAAAGTCGTTCCGATTCAGGCAATGCCAACTCTGTAATTCTACCTAAAAAACCATACTTATCGCCTTCAATAACCACAAAGCTCCCCACCAAACCACCGTTAAACTCTTTACCAAAATGCGTAAACCCATTCAATAATACCGAAGAGGGGAAGTGTACCTTTACAAATTGTGGTAATACCTGATTGATATAGCCAAGAAAGTATTCGTGTTTGAAAGGATTTATCTTTTGATTAGTCATTTTTTAGATTTATAGTTACTTGCTGTATGTTTTCATAAGTCTTTATCTCAGGGAAATAATTAGCAAAATCTGTAAATGTTTCTGAAATCATTAAAATTCTTTCTGTTTCCATTGCAGTTTTCTTTATAGTTTTTAATGATTGAGATGCGCTTTCATTGTCGAAACCTGGGTCAATTACTGCCAATCTAAAGCCTGGATTTTGATTTAAGGCTTCTTCAATTGCTGCATTAATGTGTTTATCATTAAAACTGTAACCTATACAAACCAATAAGGTGTCATCATTTAACCTAAGGTTTCTTTGAAAACGTGCCATCATTTCAAAAAAAGGTTGCTCATAAGAATCTTCATATTTAGCTTCTCTGGGATAAACCATCAAAGCTTTTTTAGGTTCTTCATTAATTACTACATTGCCTGTTTCTTCAATTCTTTCCCAGTTGATGGAACCGTGTAATTTATGTAAATGAAAGACACGCTGTACAAAATTATCTTCTTCTTTTAGCTTACTGCCCTCTCTTTGTACAATATCATAATCAAAATATCTACCGCTGAAAGTACGAGGAAAAGTAAATGAAAATCCATCTATAGCAATCGCATTTACAGCAGTTGCCGCATCTTCAAAAAGCAAGTCGTAGTTTAAAGTAAATACTTTAACTCTTGAGCTTGTTTGTTTACGTTGTAAAACTTTTTCAAGTAACACTTTGTGCGGAAATGTATCCTTTGGAGGAGTCGGAATGGTGCATTTATTTTTAATTAAATTAAAAATTTCTTCTTTGATTTCAGAAAGCTTCTTTTTTTTCACTCCCCATTCTATATCCAAATCTCCAGAAAACTTACAATACCCTTCAATTTGGGAAAGTAGAGCTTCTAGATTTGTATCGTCAGCTATATAATTGACTTTATCTCGGATTATCTTAAAGCCATCAACTTCATCAGCTTCATCTGTCTTTTCTATAAAATACAATTTCTTTGTTTCTTCCCATAATTGCCACATCGATAAACCTCCAACATCCATCGAAGACCCCGCGCCTGATAGAAATATTAAATTTTTAAAAGGCTTTTGGAAAAACTCTTTATAAGTTTTTCTTTTTTCGCTATTAGCAAGTTCCGCGGTTGGTTCTCTATCATTCCCTTCTGAATCTTTTCTATTGAATGGACGAATATCAGAAAGTCCTACAAGTTTTCCTTTATCGAATTTCGCATCTTTTACCTCAAGTACTTTAGAATTACCATTGATTAAAAGACGTTTCCAATTTTCTTTTACTTCCTCTTCCATTTCTAAAACGCTTTAAAATTATCCTTCAAATAGTGTTTTAAATTCCACTTTTGGGTAGTATTCAAAGCACGTTCTAGCACAATGAGTTTTTGCCCCGTGTTTTTCTTGAAGTTTCTACAGTTTCTTCTGCTAAATCACCATCTAAACAAACCAAGGTTTCTTTGTCTCCATCTGTGGCAAAAAGAATTTCATTTTTGGTAAATTGCTCTTGCTTAGTTAGCATATAATTGAGTTTAAAACCGTTCTTCAGTAAAATTTCAGTGATTATCTCTTCTTTGTTAAAAGCAGAAATTAATTGTGCTTCTTTATCTCTGATGTACTTTTTGAGTGCTTCAATATTTTCTTCGTGCGTTTTATTTGGGTCGGGAGCATATTCTACTCTTGGGAAATTGGACTTCTGTAGTTTGAATACTTTAAAACCAAGACCTTTTAATTGATTTTGTTCATCTTCTTTTTTACTAAATAGATCTGGTTGTGCTTTTTTCTTTTCTTTAATTATTCTCTCTACCACTCGCTTATTGCGCTCAATAGTGATGTCGCTTATTTTTTTGTAGCCCGCTTTGTAAGCTTCACTTGTTTTGTCTGTAGCTTCGGGAAGTTGAACTAAAATATATTTTCTGTTTCCTCCATCTTCTTGGCTAAGTTCTGTTACAGCTTGTCCTGTGGTACCTGAACCTGCGAAGAAATCGAGTATAATTGAATCTTCACAATAAATTGATTTGAATAAATTTGATAATAATTTTGTTGGTTTTGTATAATCAAAATAACTTTGATCAAATAAATTCCTCATCTCTATATCACTATCTTGATTGTCTCCCCAATCTAACAACAGATCGGTAATTGATTTTCTTTTACCAATTTCATCCTCGCTCACATCTCTTCTCAAACCCTTATTTTTTGTTATAAATAACAAACCTTCATCAACATAATTATCAATCTTTTCTTGCGATACAGAGAACTGTGCATATACTCTAACTTCATTTATTGATTTACCATTTTCAAAAACAACATCATCTAAATATTCTATTGTCATTGATTTTATTAAATACTTACCCTTATTAATAATTCCCTTTTCTCCAACTTTCACAACAACCCCTTTCGGAAATATTCTTTCTGAATAATGATTTGTTAAATTCACGACTTTTTTAGTTGAATCAGAAGTACCTTCAATTGATAATTTTTCTAATTGTTCCGAGTTTTTTCCATAAACTAAAACATACTCCATAATTCTTGCTGTATGTTTTGCTAAAAAAGATGGTTGTTTTTTTCTCTTCCATTTTAAACAATCTACAAAATTTTCCTCCCCAAAAACTTCATCACATAATTTACGTAAATGGTGTACTTCATTATCATCAATAGAAATAAAAATCACACCATCTTCTTTCAATAATTGCCTAGCAATCAATAAACGACTATACATCATATTGAGCCAGTTGGAGTGAAAACGCCCATCTGTTTCTGTATTCGTGTCTATTTTAAAGCCATTTTCAGTAATTTCAGAATCTTCCCAATATTCCTTTTTGTCTTGGTTAAACTTATCGGAATACACAAAATCATTGCCTGTGTTGTAAGGTGGGTCAATGTATATGCACTTTACTTGTCCTCGGTAGCTGTTGCTGAGTAGTTTAAGTACAGCCAAATTTTCGCCTTCAATAATAAGGTTTTCACTTTTGGTTGGATTTACGCTTCGGTCCTCATCATAAACAAGTGTAGAATCTGTAGGTGTAAAGGCTTCTCGTTTAGCGTTGCTTTTTCCAAACCAACGAAATTCGTAACGTTCAGTTTCGGTAACTAAATTAGGATCAACTACTTTTTTTAATTCGTTGATATTGAGCTGTCCGTCATTGGTAAACAAATCAGGCATCAGGGTTTTAAGTTGTTCCAAACGTTCTTTATTCCAATCGTGTGATTGTACATTTTCTATTGGGTTTTCTGTGTTTCCTAATTCCTTACTCATTATACTTTTTCAATTAATGTATTAATAGTGTTTCTTGCATCCTCCTTAAAATATTGATAATCTTTTACAGGTGCTTTGTATTGTACTTCCACGCCCAGCGTAGCAAAGTGTTTCATAGCGCAATTTATCTTGTAAACTTCACTTTCTTTGAGTGCTTTTTTATCGTTAATGTCGTTTGTGCCTTTAGTTTCAATTACAAAATAAAACTCGCTTTCTTTTCCATCACGCAATTGTTTACGTTTCATTACAATCCCAAAGTCAGGGTTGTAATTACCAATTGGTGTAGGAATTTGATAATATGCTGGCAGTTTCATAAAACAAACCACTTCATCATCTTCGTCTGTTGCCAATGCAAAACTTCTTTCTATTTCACTATCCACAAGCATTTTATCATAAAAACCTCTTTTTGGTGTATCTCGGTATTGATTGTATTCCACTTGTTTTACAAAATCTTCAAACTCGAAAGGAAAAGTTTCGTCCGTCAAATGATAGTTTAGTCCTCTTACCATTTCTTCCAATTCAATGTTTTTTATGAATGCAGAAGCTTGTTGAATAAATTGTGGTGGATTTTTAGCAAAGGAATCATAATTGATTTCATTGACAATTTTGAAAGTAGTAATGTAACTAATACCTGTGTTCTCGCTAATTTCTTCCACCAAATCTAAAGCCGTGTAATGAGCTTTAAGTCTATAACTTTCAGTGCCTCCAAATTGGTCTTTGATACCATCTTCTGAAATAGAACCAATGGAACGACTGCTTACTTCTGCCACATAATCTGCAATCTCGATATTATTTAAGGCTTCAATACTTCTGTTGATTAAAGCTTCTTCATCAAAACTTACTGTGTAGTTAGTTTTCTTGGCTAAAGCATTCCAAAACCTTTTGAATGCTTGATTGATGGTTTCATTTTTACTGCGTTTAAAGTGTACTTGATTTTGCTTTTTCCCTTTATGTGTGTGTGTCATTCCTGCACCTGCTTGTTTAGTACCATACACTTCTTTTATTTCTTCTTGATATTGGGTTACAAAGGTTTCGTAACTCTCATTAGGAATTACAGTCAGCTGATTGATTCTTTCATCATCTGAAACCGTCAAAGCATCATAAACACGTTGACCTTTTGTATTGACACAAATACGCAATCCGCGTCCAATTTCCTGTCGTTTTTTAATTTCTGAATACGAATTGCTAAGGGTTGCAATATTGAAAATATTTGGGTTATCCCAACCTACGCCAAGGGCAGAGTGCGAAAAAATAAACTCGATTTTATTTGCCACCGAATCTCCAAAACTCAGTAATTCTTTTTTGTCTTTGAGAATGGCATCAAAAACCTCTGAATTTTTACGCATTGAATTTTCGTTTTCTGTATATTCTCCTTTTCCTGTTTGAGCAAAATAAAATCCTTGGATTGCATCAATATGCTCTTCGGTTGGTTGTTGATTATCGTGAAATTCAGGATAGAGTTCTTTATACTTTTCAATAAAAAGGATCTTTATTACAGGATCATCACTAATGTAGTTAGCCACTTTGTCAATGAAAATAAGCGAAAGGCATTTGATGCCTTTTTCTTCTAATTTTTGTTTTTTAGTAAAGTGCCTGATAATAAGCCACTCCAATTGTAAATTCCAAATACTTTGAATATTTCCAGAAGTTTGTTTTTCAAAAATTTCTGTTCCATTTGTAAATGTAACCGACCATTTTCCAGTTCTTAAACTCTTTTTTATACCTTCAATTTTGTAATTGAGATAACTTGGATTATTAGTAGCTTCACCTAAATTATCGCCATCTTTTAGCCATTTAGAATCTTTAAACTCGATTTTTCCACTTGCCAACTGATGCCAAGCCTTAATTTTTGCTTGAATTGGGGTTTTACCATTTTTAGTTTCAGAAAGTTCTAATTTTAAAGTTGCTTCGTCATTCTTCTCAGTTACTGTCAGTACTTCGATTTTCTTTACCAACCCTTGCTGGTAACTATCATAAGGTGTTAAGCGATAAATCTTGTTTTTTGAAACTTTATGAGTTGCAGAGAATCTGATTTTAAAAAGTGGATTAAGTTTGGTAATTTGTTTAATGGAATTATCTGTATCCATTCCTTCCTGAGGTTCATCCATTATGATAATTGGGTTTGTTCTACCAATAGCATCAATAAAAGGAATATTGGCAAAAAGGTCTTCTCTTTTTGCTTGATTTAGAATTTTGTCTTCCGAATTAAAAGAAGCCAAAGTCATCACCATTATTTGGGGATGCTGTTCCTCAATAAAATGCGTTACTTTATTCAACTTTTTACTATTGTACTCAAATGATTTTGGTGTAAAGCCATAAATATCTTCCAGTTGCTTTTCAAATGTCGAAAGCGTACTCAGTACACCTTGCCTAATAGCAACCGAAGGTACAAGTATGATGAATTTAGTGAAATTGTAATGCTTAAATAATTCGTAAATCATTTTGATGTAAACAAGGGTTTTACCCGTTCCTGTTTCCATTTCAATGGTTAATTCTTGCTCGTCAGTAAGTTTGGCAACTTCATCACTGATTGCGTTTTCCTTTAAAACAGTTTTTATGTTTTCTGTAATTTGTTCAGGCGTAAGCGAACAAATATTTGAACGAATGCCATCAACAGAGGCGTTGTCAAAAGTATTTTTTACAGAACCTTGAAAAACCTCTACTACAGATCTAATAGCGGTTTCCTGATACTCTAATAACTCTAATTTAAGTTCCATTACTTTTTATTGTTCTGTTTGTTGATATATTTGATTTGCTGTTCCGCTACTTTCAATGCCTTTTCTCCCAATTCTTCATCTTTTATTTCAAGAAGTATTCTTTCGCTTAGATATTGAACCAGTAAATTTTCTTTGTTCAAATCCAGAACTTCTGCAAGTTTTATAATTTGTTCTTTGGTTGCTTTTCGCTCACTTCTTTCAATTTTGCTAAGAATAGCAGTATCTATGTCTAATTCTGCACACACGTGCCTTAAAAGTAGCCCTTTAGACTCTCTAGCTTGTCGAATAAATTCGCCTAGTGTATTAGTATGTGTCATTTGTTCAAAATAATTTGTAAATAATCAACTTGACTATATATGTCAAATATAGTGAAATAAAAAGTTAATAAAATAAATTCTAAGCTTTTATTCGAATTACTCTGAGAAAACGAAGCTTTAAGCAAAAGAAACAATAATAACTATAGTTTTATTAGATTTTGTATGTTTGTTAAAATTAATATAATAAATAATGAGTTTTAAAATTCTTGCTATGCGTCCTCTAAAAGGATGTTCTGATGACATCGCAAATAATTTAAAAAAAGATGA
This sequence comes from Flavobacterium sp., assembly GCA_030151565.1. GTDB lineage: Bacteria > Bacteroidota > Bacteroidia > Flavobacteriales > Flavobacteriaceae > Flavobacterium. The sequence continues at coordinate 15,603 of JASLDM010000072.1, forward strand.
GTTTTATTTTTTTGATGATGCCTACGAACAAGATGGCGATTTAGATTTCATCAAGAAGAAAGAAGATTATAGAGAGTTAAGCTCTGAATTTTATTATCAAAGGGACTTTAATTCTGAAACTCAACTCGAATCAATCAATATTCAAGCAATAGTTGGAAAAAATGGTAGTGGTAAGAGTTCCGTAGTAGAATTTTTATTTAGAATGCTCAATAATTTTTTTAAGCAATCTAAAATAGCTAATATCTCTGATCAGTTAATTTTTTGTATAGGAGTTAAAGGGGAATTGTACTTCGAAAAAGATAGTGTGATTTATAAAATAACGGTTGATTCAACTCAGCTTTTAGATTCTATTTCTTATTCAAATATTTTTATTGATATGAGGACTGGTATTAAAGAGGAGGATGTTTTGTTTACTTCTGATAAAATTGTGAGTAATGAAGAACATAACTTATTTAACGTTGATGCTCATGCAGTTCTTTTACAACCATTAAGTAGCCTTTTTTTTACAATTTACATGAATTATTCTATTTATAGTTTAGATGAAATAGATTATAAAAAAGAAAGTTATATAGAGCCACATCATGAAGAAAAACTTTCATGGTTGTCGAGTATAGTTCATAAGAATGATGGATATCAAACCCCTTTAGCGATTCATCCTCATAGAAAAGAAGGGAATATTATAGTTAGAAATGAAAAAATGCTGCTTAAACAAAGATTATCATCTTTAGTGTTTGTGAATGATAGATATCGAGAAATTATAGGCGGCTTTTACATTGCTAAGGTTCAGTTATTTAGAAACAAAAATTTTTTAAGTGGATGGTTTGATAATATCTTTTTAAGAGTTTATAAACTGGAAGATATTGAGGAGGAAAGCTACTATAGCAATGGATATGAAGGAGGATCAATTAAAAAAGAAACTGTTTATGATAATGACAATTTACAATCTTTTATTTCTCAAGAAAATAAACTTAGGCTACTTAATTTAGTTTTTTCTTTTTTTAAAGCAAACGAGGAATTATTTGACTATTTTAATTTTATTTCAATTGACAATCAATCCTTCTATAAAGAAAATACTTTATCAGAGGTAATAGACAAGTACTTTAGCGGACTCCCTGATAAGGATGGTAGCATAAAAGAAAAAATCAGCTTAATTAAAATAGCTGTTAGATACTTTAACAAAGAAAATATTTTTGAACTTATCAAAATATGCTGGCTTTATTCTTATTTTAAACGACAAAATAGATTTAGAAAGTTTTCTCTTTCAAATGAAGATAATTTAATTAATGATTTAATTTCATATTATCTTATAAAAGCATTAAAAATACTAAAATATGATAAATATAACGAATATGAAGTCGAAATTACAATGGATGATATTCTAGAATTCGATATAATTTCTTTAAAATTTTCTTATGACCAATTTATTGAATTTATAAAAGAAATCAATCTTGAAGATGATAATCACATAACAATAAAGCTGAATCAGTGTCTATCTTTATTAGAATACATATCTATTAATCCGAATAATAAACTTGTAAAACATTACAATAAATCCTATAATAACTCAAATTCTTCTCATTTTATTGATATTGATAATCTAAAAGAAGCTATTCTGGAAATGCAATCTCAAATTAAAAAAGAACTTATTTTCTTATTACCTCCAAGTATATTCAGATATGATTTCATGTCAGAAAATGAGAAAGACACTATAAATTTAGATAAAATTAGTTCTGGGCAATTTCAGAAAATAGCTCTTTTAAGTTCCATTTCTTATCATTTGAGAAATATTGATTCTATTAAGGGAAATGATCGATTAGAAAATTTAGTAACTTTTTATAACCAGTATTATTCATATGAGAATATATTAATAATACTGGATGAAATTGAACTTTACGCTCATCCAGAGCAACAGCGAGTTTTTATTTCTGATTTAATAGATATTATAAAGAGTGAAAGCTTTAAAAAAATAACTAATATCAATATTATTTTTATTACTCATTCACCTTTTATATTGTCCGACATCCCTTCACAAAATGTTTTAAAACTCGAGGAAGGAAAAGTAGTAGCAGGAAATGATATAAACTCTTTTGGAGCCAATATTCATGATTTGTTGGCTGACGAGTTTTTTTTAGAAAAAGGTTTTATGGGTGATTTTGCTGAGAAGAAGATAAATGATTTTATTTTACTGTTGAGCTGGAAAATATTATATGAAAACTTTATTGATTTAATTGCAGATTTACAAGATAATGATAAACAAAAAAAATATGTTGACAATTTTGAATTACCATATTCAGGGAAGAAAATGGAAGATTTAGAATTTAAAAAGTTAATTGAAGAAAATAGAGAGTTAAAAAAAATATGGCTATCAAAACAAGATATAGAATTTTTTTTACCAATTAAAGAATCCAAAGTTACAAATATTGCAAACTATATTAATTCATTAAAGGACGAAATATTATTGTTTATAAACACAATAGGTGAACCATTAATAAAGCTAAGGTTAATAGAGATGTTCAACGATTCTTTTAGACCAAATGAACAAACTGAATTAGAGCGTCTATTGAAAGAAAGAGATATATTAAGTAAGAAAATAGAAAAACTAGAATCGAAATAGTTATGTACAATTTATTACAGTTACCAAATCTTAAAGAAGCTTGCGAATTACACTTTGGAGTTCTCAATGATTATATACGTTATAGAGTAAAAAGTATTCAAAAAGAAAACTCCAATTTTTCAGATATGTTATCTGATAGGAGAATTACGCAGGGTACGGATATATATGATATTAATCAAAGAATCCGAGATTTCATTTTAGCAAATTCAATTCAATTAGGTGAAATACGTCTTTCAATTATCTTGAAAGGAAAACCTAATGAATTATATATAGTAAATGAAGAATTCGAGGATTATATTTTAAGCGATCAGAGACCCTTCGGAATAATTAATGGCAATACTAGAGAGTATATTAGAAATAATTTTTCTAAATCGGGTTATACAGATCTTTTTTCTATTTATAAAGAGTTAAATTTAATTTTCAATTACATTGATTTTAAGAGCTGGAAACCTAATAGAACATATAGCTCATACAAAATGGCAGAAATGTTAAATATGCGTGCTTGTACGTACTGTAATAGAGATTATATATTAGTGCATCGTAGTGATGATGACGGTACACTTTTGTGTCCTCAATATGATCACTGGTATCCTCAATCTAAATTCCCATTGCTTCAGGTGTCTTTTTATAATTTGATACCGTCTTGCGGCAGTTGTAATTCATCTGTAAAGAGTGATAGTGTATTAAGGCCAGATGAATATTGTCATCCATATATGGAATGGAATAATGATGATTCTTTTTATTATACATACTATCATCATAAAGAAATAGGTGGGTATAAAATCATAGCTAAAAGTTCACATAACAATTCTGCTTTATTGAAAACGGTAAAAAAACTTAAGATTGACCAGATGTATAATGGACACTTGCCAGAACTATTAGATATTATAGATTTAAAAAGAGCTTATGGAGAAAATTATTTAAAAATATTAAAGAATAGTTTTCCTAAATTAAATTCTTTCAAAACATCAGATGTATATAGAATGCACTTTGGTACAGAAATTCAAGAAAAAGATTTTTATAAAAAACCAATGAGTAAATTTAAAAAAGATATTTTATTGAAGTTGAAACTAATTGATGATGATGAATAAAAAACCCAACTTTACATTTTTGGGTGTAAAATTGGGTGTTTATACTTTAACTGATTAATTATCAGTGTTTATTGCAGAGAGGAAGGGATTCGAACCCTCGATACGTTGCCGTATACACACTTTCCAGGCGTGCGCCTTCGACCACTCGGCCACCTCTCTATATTGTGGTGCAAATATAGTATTTTAATTGGTTTATTGCTCCATTTCTCCGCAAATTGGAGTTTCGAATGCTGCTTTAAATGCTATGCTGCTTTTCTTGTCTTGACCTAATAGAAACATTAGTTTGGCTAAAGCTGCTTCGGTAGTGATATCTTTTCCCGAAATAACGCCAATTTGCTTCATTTCCGTGCTGGTTTCGTATTTTCCCATATCCACGCTGCCGCTTGAGCATTGCGTTACATTAACCACTTGTAGTCCGTTTTGAATGGCTTGGTTCAGAGTGGTAAGGAACCAGTTTTCGGTAGGAGCATTTCCAGAACCATATGTTTCTAAAACAATTCCTTCTAGTCCTTCGATGCTTAAGATGGCGTCAAAAACGTGTTGTTTCATACCTGGATAAACCTTTAGAATCAATACGCTAGCAAACATTTTAGTATGAACTACTAAGGGCAAGTTGGGGTTGCCGCGTTGCAAAAGGGTTTCGTTAATTTTTAGATTCACTCCAGATTCCACTAGGTGTGGAATGTTGGGGGAAGTAAAAGCATTGAATAATTCGGCACTAACCTTTGAGGTTCTATTCCCGCGGTATAGTTTATATTCAAAATACAGGCAAACTTCCTGAATGAGAGGAATGTTGTTTTTTTGAAGCGCTGCGATTTGAATAGCCGTAATTAGGTTTTCTTTAGCATCGGTTCTCAGATCTCCAATCGGCAGCTGTGAGCCCGTAAAAATTACAGGTTTGCTTAAGTTTTGAAGCATAAAACTCAAAGCCGAAGCCGAATAAGACATGGTGTCGGAACCGTGAAGAATTACAAAACCATCAAATTGGTTGTAGTATTCTTCAATCACACTGGTCATTTTTACCCAATGTACCGGATTCATATCTGAAGAGTCTATCGGATCTTCAAAAGAATAGGTATCGATGGTACAATCCAAGAGGTGTAGTTCAGGGATGCGTTCGAGTAATTGGTCAAAGTTAAAAGCTTTTAGAGCGCCTGTCTTAAAGTCTTTAACCATTCCAATGGTTCCTCCGGTATAGATTAATAATATAGCCGGCTTAGTGTTCATTTTGCAATTTTAATTTGTTGTTCACAGGGTTGGCATACATTGCCAAGAAGCCATTGTAAACAATATCGTTTTCTTTGTCTACGCGAAGTTCTAATCTACGGATGAAGAGCTGCTTTTCTTTTTCGGTATAGCGATCGGCAAATTTGTTACAATTGTGTAGCATGTCGTAAGCGATATAGTTTGTAGGCCATAACTTGTAATTGTTATGGAGCTCATCATCTATAAGCTGTGCTAAGGCTTGAAGCTGCTTGTTATTGTTACAACTGCCTTCTTGTATAGGGATTAACTCCTCATTTAAGGCGGTGCCAACGTGGATGTGAATGCGTTTTTTTTGTCCGATTACTCCACTGAGTAAGTTTACAAAATCTTCATTCTTTTCTTTGATATAGATTTCATCTTTGGCTTTTGCCAAAAGCTGAGGTATTTTTAAAGCATCGGTAGGATCGTACTCATAAGAAATTGATACGGGTACTATTTTTATCTTTTTAAAATAATCCATTAAATTAGGCTCGTCTGAAGCCATACCTAGCATTTTTAATACGCCTTGGTGTGTGGCATCATTTCCGTCTTTAGTGCGGCCTTCACGCTGTGCAATCCAAACAGAGCGGCGTTCGTTAAAAAGTAAATGATGGATGTATTCCGACATTGCTTTTGAACTTTCTAGTAGCTCACGAGGAGGTAATCCGCGCTTTACTAGGAAATTACGGTTTAGCTTTGCTAAGGAAAGTAAAAACGATTTTTGTACTAAGTTGTCACCAATAGCCGATGCGGTCATAATTAAACCGTGGTCTTTTAGAGCAACATTTAGCAAGGACGTATCTAGAATAATATCTCGATGATTGGAGATATAAACATAGGCTGTATCTTTATCTAGTTTTTCAAATCCAGAAGTCGTTAGTCCTTCCGAACTTTTTTCGAGCACACGTTGGATAGAATGGTAGATGAATTTTCCTTGAAAGTCAGCGATTGAATGAATGTCTTTAAACTCATCCATCCATTGGTCTTCCGTTTTTTCTGGAAATGTAAATCCCATCAAAGCTTTGATCATAGGGTGTTTAGAGATGCTTTGCAGTACCTCATTGACCTCGTGATCATGGTAGTGACGAATTGAATCAAACTGTAACATGGTCTTTTTTGTATTATATCAGTTGCAATTTCTTACAAGTAAAATATTTATTATATGCCAAAAACAGCCTTGGAATTGGCTGTCGTGATTTGGGCAACTTCTTCAAGGGAAATTCCGTAAAGTTCAGCTAGTTTTTTAGCGACTTCAACAACATAAGCACTCTCGTTTCTTTTCCCCCTGTAAGGAACCGGTGCAAGATAAGGAGAATCTGTCTCCAAGACGATGTTTTCTATTGAAATTTTGTTTAAGAATTGATCAATCTTTCCATTCTTGAAGGTTACTACACCACCAATTCCGAGCTTCAAATTATAAGAAATAGCTTGAAGGGCTTGGGCTTCAGTGCCTGTGAAACAATGAAAAACACCTCTCAGTTCAGGGCCTTTTTCTAGTTCTAAAATTTCGAAAACCTCATCAAAAGCATCGCGGCAGTGAATGTTGATAGGTAGTTGGTGTTTTTTTGCTAATTGGATTTGATATTGAAAAGCTTCTTTTTGTATTTCCAACGTTGTCTTGTCCCAATACAGATCAATACCAATTTCGCCCACGGCATAAAACGTTCTGCGTTCGAGTTCTTGTGCTACAAATGCGAGTTCTTCTTTGTAATTTTCTTTTACATCTGTAGGATGAAGCCCCATCATAAGAAATATATTTTCTGGAAATTGTTGTTCCAAATCGTACATTGCTTCGCTGTAGGTAGAGTCGATGGCAGGGATAAAAAAGCGGGTGACTCCATCCGAAATCGCCCGATTAATTGTTTCTTTGCGATCGTCTTTAAAAGCGTCAGAATATAAGTGCGTATGTGTATCTGTAAAAATCATTCGTAATTTATTAAACGGTCAAGAACCAGTTTGACTGCAAAATTACCTCAAATTAAGAATTTAAACTACATTTGATGTATGGAAAACCTAGGAGAACTTTTAAAAAAAGAAGGATATAAGCGCGTTTCTTTCAAAATATCCAAAACGCAGCACCTTTTGATTAAGGCGCGGATCAATGGTGTAGTAGGAGATTTTATATTAGATACAGGTGCTTCTAACAGTTGCGTTGATTTTAAAGCAATCGATTTTTTTGGATTGATTGCAAAAGATTCCGATACTAAAGCTTCCGGTGCTGGTGCTACGGGTATGTTTACGCAAGTTACTTATAATAATGAATTAAAGATGGGGCGTTGGAAAACGAATGCCTTTAATTTTGTACTTTTAGATCTTTCTCACGTTAATGAGGCGTTGGTTCAATACAAAGCTAAAACGGTTCACGGTATTATCGGGGCAGATGTACTCTTGAAGGGAGAAGCGATTATTGATTATAAGAATAAAACATTGTTTGTGAAATAAGCTGCTTTTATAGACCTAAAGAAGAGCGCTGCTAAATATGCTGAAATGAAAAATTATTGGATTGTTTTGCTAAGTTTGGTTGGGACGTTTGGATATGCTCAGAAACAGTATTCTGAAGATTACGAGCGTATTGATGCAGGAAGTCCGAATATGGTGAAGCTGAATGTATCTCCTATTTTATGGCAGACTGCTTCTGTTTCTTATGAGCGCAACCTTATTGGGCGATTGGCTTTAGGGGCAACCTTGAATTACCGACCTGAAAACGACGTTCCTTTTAAAAATAGGATGGCTAAAGTTTTAGGAATTGAAGATCGGGACTATGCTAAGGAAGCTTATTTGTTTACGGTAGATAATCTTCGTTATAGCGGGTGGGCATTTGCACCCGAACTAAAGGTTTATTTTGGAAAGCGAAATGCTTTTAAAGGATTTTATGTTGCAGGTTTCGCCAAGTGGGAGCAAGTTAATCTGACCTATTTATATCCTTTGGATTTTGAGAAAATCGGTGGTATAAATCTAGAGCGAACCATTCATTTGGAAGGAACTGCAAAAGCTTTTTCGGTTGGTTTTTATACTGGGATACAATGGCGTTTGTCTAAAAGATTTTATTTGGATTGGCAGATTATTGGAGGAAATATAGGTAACGCCAATGTAGATGTACAAGCCGTATATCCGCTTTCAAAAGAAGATCAGCAAAAATTGATTGATTTTGGACAAGATATTCAAGATGAATTTGATCAGATTTCTTACGAGGTTAATGATCGAGGCGTAAAGATTTTTGGAAAAATGCCTTGGGCTGGTTTTAGAACAGGGTTGAGTATAGGGTATCGATTTTAAATAAAAAGAGCCTGCTTGATGTAAACAGGCTCTTTTGTTATTTTTTTAATTCTTTAGCAACTTCTTCAAGTTCTGAATACCACTCGGCTCCAAATTTTCTAGTCAAAGCTTCTTTTACAAATCTGTAAACAGGTACTTCAAGTTCTTTTCCTAAGGTACACGCATCGCTGCAAATATGCCATTTATGATAGTTTACCGCAGAAAAGTCTGAGAATTGTTTGATACGTATAGGATAAAGGTGGCAAGAAATAGGTTTTTTCCAATCTACCAAACCTTGGTTATACGCTTGTTCTATACCACAAAGCGCGGTGTCTTCGTCATAAATTACATAAGCACAGTCGGCGCCATTAATTAAAGGTGTTTCCCACTCTCCATCTTCACCTACAATTGAGGTTCCTTGTGCTTCTATAGCTGCAATTCCCTCTGGACGCAAAAAAGGCTTAACGGTTTCGTAAATTTCGGCCATGATTTTTGTTTCCTCTTCTTCTAAAGGAGCCCCTGCATCACCATCTACACAACATTGGCCTTTGCAAGCACTTAGATTGCAAACAAACTCTTTGTCAAATAAATCTTCTGAAACGATTGTTTTTCCTATCTGAAACATCCTATTATGGTTTTGAAATTTCGTGTAAAAATACAATTTAAATATAGATTTCGTAGCTGCGCTTTGCTGAGGAAGGTTTTTTAAAACGATACTAAATAATTATTGCTTAATAAAGCAGGATAAAAGGGCGGGTTTCATTTGAATTAAGTAAATTTATCTTTTTGAAAATGAAATAAATAGGATTCACTATGGAAGTAGACTTAAAGGAGGTTATAACAGTTGGAATGATTTTATTTGCGGTGATTGATATTTTAGGATCTATTCCTATCGTGGTTGAGTTGAGAAGTAGGGTAGGACATATACAATCAGAGAAGGCAACTATCGTAGCTGCGGTTATTATGGTGGCTTTTTTGTTTGTAGGCGAAACAATTCTTAATTTGATTGGTATTGATGTGAATTCATTTGCCGTAGCAGGATCCTTTGTTTTGTTTTTTTTGGCGTTAGAAATGATATTGGGTATTCGCTTGTATAAAGATGAAGCCCCTGATACAGCTTCCATTGTTCCATTGGCTTTTCCATTGATTGCAGGTGCGGGTGTTTTAACTACATTATTGTCATTAAAAGCACAATATCAGAGTATCAATATAATGTTGGGAATTTTGCTGAATATGATAGTTGTGTATGTTGTACTTAAACTGTCTGGAAAAATTGAGCGATTATTAGGGGCAAATGGACTAGGGGTCATTCGAAAAGTGTTTGGTATTATTCTCTTGGCTATCGCTGTTAAATTATTTGCAAGTAATGTTAAAGGGTTATTTGATTGAAAATTATTTAGTACTTTCGAGTCCTAATAAGAAATTAGTTAGACAGTAAAATGAAAATATTCAGTTATGTAATCTACGTTTTCGCTGCTATAATGATAGTGATGAATGTGATGATGTTAGACTTTAGCAATCTTTTTGAAGGAGATAGCTTAATTGCCTTAATTGGTATTATCGCGTTGTTATGTGCGGTTTGTATTTTGTTAATATACAGAACATCAAACATGATTAACGAAAAAACCAAATAGTTATGTTTGATGTGCTTGTTATCGGTGGCGGAGTATCTGGTGTAAGTTGTGCTCAAATTTTAGGGTCGGCTTATAAGAAGGCTTTTGTCGCTGATAAGAAGGTAGGAATTGTTCTGCATCAAAAGGCATCGATGCTTCAAGATGCTGCTTTTTACAATGCTTATGGTGTTCCGCCTGGAACACTAGGTAGTACTTTACTTACGGAATCTCAAGAAGTTTTAACGAACTATTATCCTCATATTGAGCAAATATTGCAGGAAAAGGTTTTGGAGGTATGTAAGAAGGAAGATTTTTTTGAAGTAACGACAAATAGAGCAACGTATAATGCTCGAATTGTAGTGGTGGCTGTAAATTCCAGTTCAACTTTTCAGATTGAAGGATTGATGGACTTTGTGATGCCTCATCAGAAATCATTAGCTTCGAAAAACCGTATTCAGCTACGCAATACAGATCATCTTGTGGCACCTGGTATTTATGTAGCAGGAACATTGGCTGGACATCGTAGTCAGCTTGCAATTGCTGCAGGAAGTGGTGCTGCCGTTGCAACAGATATCTTAACACTTTGGAATAACGGTGTTGAGACGCATAGTCACGATAGTATTCGTAAATAATCTTTTTTAGCCTTTTTTCGATCGTAAAGTTGTACCTTTCGTATTTAACAGATTGCGTATATTATGGCTTCTATCAAAACAATTTTAGCGGCAGTTGCTCATCGTCCTTGGATAATGCCAAGTCGTTCTTGGGCTTATTATCAAGAATGGAACAACGCCCTTTTTTTACATTGGAAAGTTTCTCCAAAAGAATTGGAGGGATTGATTCCTGTTGGATTGGAGCTTGATCTTTTTGATGGAAATGCTTGGGTTTCTTTAGTGCCTTTTACTATGGAAAAAATACGCCCTCGCGGACTTCCTCCGTTTGCGCCAATTTCTAATTTTCACGAGATCAATTTGAGAACTTACGTGGTTTTGGATGGGAAGCCAGGTGTTTATTTTTTAAATATTGAAGCCAGTAAATACAGTTCTGCAGTTTTAGCTAAAGCATTTTCTGGTCTGCCTTATAAGAAAGCTACTATGCAACGCCGCCAAGAAGGGGCTAAGTTGTATTATACTTCTGAAGATGAGGAAAAAGGTATTGCTTTTAGTGTGGATTTTGAAATAGGCAAACGTAAAGTAGATTCGACAGCATTGGATTTGTGGCTGACCGAACGCTATTGTTTGTATTTAGACAAACTAGATCAATTGGTACGCTATGAAATACAGCATAAGCCCTGGGACTTAAATGAAGTTCGGATAGGAAGCTTAAAAACGATATATCCTTTAGGCGCTTTAGATTTGTCGAGAGCTCCAGATTGTATGCATTATTCAAAAGGAGTAGAGGTTGTAGCTTGGGACAAGGAACAACTAGGATAGCTAGATAAAAAAAAGCGAATGATTCATTAAATCATTCGCTTTTTTTATATTATTAATGGGCTTCAAGCCAGTTTAATCCTGTGCCTAAATCTACAATTAGAGGTACTTGCAGCGGGAAAGCATTCTCCATTTCTGTTTTGATCATTATTTTTAGGTTTTCAAGCTCTTCTTTATGCGCATCAAAAACCAACTCATCGTGTACTTGTAAAAGCATTTTAGACTTCCAGTTTTCGTCTGTAAGTTTTTTGTGAATGCGAATCATAGCAATTTTGATAATGTCCGCAGCACTTCCTTGGATTGGGGCATTTACAGCATTACGTTCTGCACCACCGCGTACCATTGCGTTTTGAGAGTGAATGTCTTTTAGGTAACGACGACGACCTAAAACGGTTTGTACATAGCCGTTTTGACGTGCAAACTCAATCTGGTTTTGGATGTATTGTTTTAAAACGGGATATGTAGCGTAATAGGCCTCTATCAAATCTTTACTTTCTGAGCGACTCAAATTTGTTTGATTGCTTAAACCAAAAGCTGAAACCCCGTAGATAATTCCAAAGTTTACAGTTTTTGCGTGACTACGTTGCTCTTTGGTTACTTCTTCAAGAGGTACTCCGAAAACTTTGGCAGCCGTAGCTCGGTGAATGTCTTCTCCACGTTGGAATGATTCTATCATATTGGGCTCTTGGCTCAAAGCAGCAATGATTCGAAGTTCAATTTGAGAATAATCGGCAGCTAGTAAAACGTAGTTTTCATCCCGTGCAACAAATGCTTTACGCACTTGACGACCGCGTTCTGTTCGGATTGGAATGTTTTGTAGATTTGGATTGTTTGAACTCAAGCGTCCCGTTGCAGCTACTGCTTGCATATATTCGGTGTGTATGCGCTGTGTTTTAGAATCAATTTGTTTAGGTAAAGCATCTACATAAGTGTTTTGTAGCTTGATGAGTTGACGCCATTCTAAAATATCACGAACGATTTGATGCTCCGAAGCTAAGTTGCTTAGGATTTCTTCTCCCGTTGCGTATTGACCTGTTTTTGTTTTCTTTGGTTTTGACCCTCCAATCTTTAGCTTTTCAAAAAGTATATCTCCGAGTTGTTTTGGAGAGGCTAAATTGAATACTTCATCGGCTTCTTCAAAAATACGCTCTTCTAATGCTTTAATATCTTCTTCTAATTTTTGAGAAAGGCTGTTTAAAAAAGATACATCCAAACGAATACCTTCACTTTCCATAGCAGCTAAAACAGAAACTAAAGGAACTTCAATGGTGTCAAAGAGTTCTTGAGTATTTGTGCGTACCAATTCTGGGGCAAATACGTGTTTTAATTGTAATGTGATGTCGGCATCTTCTCCCGCATATTCTTTGACTAATGCAACGTCAATTTCGCGCATTGTTTTTTGTGTTTTGCCTTTGCCTATTAGGTTTTCAATTGGTTGAGGAGTGTGCTTTAAATAGGTTTCTGATAAGATATCCATATTGTGACGCATATCTGGATTGATTAAATAATGAGCGATCATCGTGTCAAACAATGGCCCTTTCACCTCCAAATGATATTGCTTAAGTATCTTGATGTCGTATTTTAAGTTTTGACCAATTTTTTCAATGCTCTCAGATTCAAAGAAAGGTCTAAATTGTTCTGCTAGAGCTAAGGCTTCTTCTTGATCGTCAGGGAATGGTACGTAAAAAGCACTTCCTTTTTCGTATGAGAAAGCGATACCAACTAATTCTGCGTGTAATGGGTTTAACCCTGTAGTTTCTGTATCGAAACAAACGCTTTGTTGTTGAAGCAAATTGTCGATGAATAAGCGTACTCCCAATTTACCTTCTATTATTTGATAGAAATGTTCGGTTGTGTTTAAATTGGTAAAGTAAGCGTCTAAACTATTTCCATCCTCAGAGCCCATTGGTGTTTCAAATAACGAGAATTGCTCATCAGTTGTGGTTGTGCTTTTTTTATCGGCAGTTGAGGTAGTTTGTCCGTCGTTAAATATTTTATCGAACTGTTCTTTCATTCTGCGGAACTCAAGCTCTACAAAAAGGGCATCTGCTTTTTCGATATCTGGTTTTTCAAGTTCGTAGTCTGTAGCGTTGAATGTAACAGGACAGTCAAGCAATATGGTTGCAAGTGTTTTGGAAAGGAGTCCTTGTTCTTGATTGTTTTCTACGTTCTCTTTCATTTTGCCTTTTAATTCGTGGCTATGAGCAAAGAGATTCTCCATAGATCCGTATTGTTTCAAGAACTTCTTAGCAGTTTTTTCACCTACACCAGGTAATCCAGGGATGTTGTCTACTGAATCTCCCATCATCCCCAAAAAGTCGATAACTTGTTCCGGGTGCTCTACTTCAAACTTTTCTTGAACTTCGGGTACGCCCCATATTTCAACACCATTCCCCATTCGGGCTGGTTTGTACATAAATATGTTTTCTGAAACTAACTGTGCGTAGTCCTTATCTGGAGTTACCATATAGACCTTAAAGTTTTCTTTTTCAGCTTGTTTTGAAAGTGTACCAATTAAATCATCCGCTTCAAATCCTGCCACTTCTATAATTGGAATATGCATAGCTTCCAAAAGTTGCTTGATATATGGAATAGCTATTTTAATTGCTTCAGGAGTTTCGTCTCTGTTGGCTTTGTATTCCGGGAAGAGTTCGTTTCTAAGATCACTTCCTCCTTTGTCAAAAGCAACAGCTAGATGATCGGGTTGTTCTTTTTTAATTACATCCAAAAGTGAATTCATAAATCCTAAGACAGCAGATGTGTCTACACCTTTGGAGTTGATTCTTGGGTTTTTTATAAAGGCATAATATCCTCTAAATATTAATGCAAAAGCATCGAGTAGAAATAGGCGTTTTTGATCGGCCATAAATGAGAATTTTATAATTTGACGATGAAGTTTCAAAGATAAGCAATTTGAAGGGAATCTACTTTTTTGAATAAGTGAATAGCTTTGGTTTTTTTAGGATGTTGTAGAGCAACCGCCCACGAATTACAAGAAGTTGTTTGCTTTGCTTTAAAAGACTAAGAAATATCAGGAATACTTCAAAAGAATTAGGAACTAGCCAGTCTTAAACTTTGTTAAACAAAGGGGGATATTGGTTCTTATTTTTAAATTTGTTAGTTACAAAAAATTTAAAAATGCGTTGGTTCATCCTAGTTTTAGTCTTTATACTCATTGAGTTTTATTCTTATCAAGTACTTCGTCAATTTTCAAAAAGCCCCGTTGTTTTATGGAGTTATATTTTAATTTCCTTAGCGATTGTTGCTTATGTAGTCTATGGTTTTCTTCAGTTTGATAGATCTGTTGGGCAAAATCATCAAAGTATGATCGCAATGGGACTTATTCTATTGATTTATTTGCCTAAGCTCATCTTGACGTTAGTGTTGTTGTTAGAAGATGCAGGAAGAATGTTTATGGGAATGGCTAATTATTTTATAACGGAAACGAATCGTGGTGAGCCTTTTTTGCCAAGTCGTAGAAAATTCGTTTCTCAGGTAGCTTTAGGTATTGCGTCGATTCCGTTTATATCTATTCTGCACGGGATTACTATCGGACGTTATAAGTTTCAGGTTCATAAACAGACTGTGTTTTTTGATGATTTGCCTGAAGCATTTGATGGATTTACGTTTACACAGATTTCCGATATCCACTGCGGGAGCTTTGATAATAAAGAAAAAATAAGTCACGCTATTGATATTATTAATCAACAGGATTCTGAATTAGTGCTTTTTACAGGAGATTTGGTTAATAGCATTGCAGAGGAGATGCATCCGTGGCTGGAAACTTTTAGTGAAATACGCCCACATACGTATGGTAAGTATTCTATTTTGGGGAATCACGATTACGGAGAATATGTTAATTGGAAAACGAAAGAAGATAAGGAGCGAAATTTTCAAGCTATTAAGGAGTTACATCCAGGTATGGATTTCAAATTGCTATTGAATGAAAACGTTTGGCTTGAGCGTGATGGGGCTCGAATAGCTTTAGTAGGTGTTGAAAATTGGGGCGTTAAATTCAAGAAAATGGGGAATTTGGACCAAGCAACCACAGGAGTTGAAGCTGCCGATTTTAAGATTTTAATGAGTCACGATCCTTCTCATTGGGATGCTCAAATTTTGAATCATCCTAAGAATTTTCAGCTGACATTAGCAGGACATACTCACGGTTCTCAGTTTGGTATTGAGATTCCGGGTATTATCAAATGGAGTCCAATTCAGTATGTGTATAAGCAATGGGCAGGCTTGTATCAAAAAATGGGTCGATTTTTGTATGTGAATAGAGGCTTTGGCTATCACGCTTATCCTGGTAGGGTAGGAATATGGCCTGAGATTACAGTTTTTGAATTAAGAAAAAGAAAAAAATAGTGTAATTCGTTAAAAACACATATTTTTGCTTATATTAAGTACGGAATAATCCGATAAAATTATAAAAGAGTTATATATGTCAAGATTTGGAGAATTGATAAAAGCAGAGGTTCCTGTATTAATTCATTTTTTTACCCAATGGAATGAAGGTTCCAAAGCAATGCATCCTGTAGTTTATGATGTTGCAGCGGCTTTAGGAGATCAAGTTCGTGTTGTAAAAATAGATGTTGAAAAGAATCCTGAATTAATTGAAGCACTTCGTATCAAGCAAGTTCCAACTTTAATGCTTTATAAAAAAGGAGCCATGATCTGGAGACAAACGGGAACTATGGATGCCAATGCCTTAATCAATGTAGTACGTACATTATAATTTCCCGAATTTAAATCCTTTTTCTTTTAAAAATGTGATGGTTTTTGGTAGGGCATAGCGCAACCGTTCTTCAGCCTTTAAGCTATCGTGAAAAACAATAATACTTCCTGAACGCACGTTTTTAGTCGCGTTCTGATAACATTTGTCCTTGTCTAAGTGCGTATCGTAGTCTCTGCTTAGTATTTCCCACATAATAATTTGGTAGTTCTCTTTTTGGAGTGCTTTGATTTGAGAGGGTGTGATTCTTCCATATGGTGGACGGATTAAACGCGTGCTTAAAGCTGTGTGCTTTTCTATTTCTGTAGTACAAGCGGTTACATTTTTCTTATAGTTTGCCGTGCTGGTTTTCCAGCCATTTAGATGATTGAAGGTGTGATTTCCAACTTGATGCCCTTCTTCTAAGATGCGTTTAAATACTTCAGGATGTTTGCGAATGTTGTCTCCAATACAGAAAAATGTCGCTGTAATATTATATTCTTTCAGTATATCCAATACCCAAGGAGTAACCTCAGGAATTGGTCCGTCATCAAAAGTGAGGTAAATCTCATTCTTGTTATTTTTGACATTCCAAGTTTGATTGGTAAAGATGGAGGTAAAGAAAGATGGAATTTTCATTTTTTAGGTAAAGATAAAAAAAGAGCAGCTGTTTGTACAGCTGCTCTTTTATAAAACAAATTAATAATTATGAAAAAATTACTTTACTCCACCACCTACAGCTTTGTAGAGTTGAAGTACCGCATTAAGTTGGCCTAGCTCCGTATTAATCATACTGATTTGTGCGGCCAAAGCATTTTCTCTAGCAGTTAATACTTCTAGATAATTCGCCATCCCGTTATCCTGAAGTTCTTCAGAATATTGTGTTGCTAGGTTGTATGCTTCGTATTCTTGTTGCTTGAGGTCTTTTTTCTCTGTTAAGCTTTCATAAGTATACAATGCATCAGAAACTTCTTTACTGGCAGTTAGAATAGCTTTTTTATAGTTTAAATAAGCTTTTTCTTGATTTGCTTTACTAACCTCGTGTTGTGTACGGATTTGACGTCCGTTGATCAACGGTTGGGCAAGTGAACCAATAAGGTTTGCAAAAAGAGAGTTCGCGTTAAACAATTGATCAAAATCAATGCTTTGGAAACCTCCGTTAGCAGTTAATCTAAAAGAAGGATAAAAGTTACTTCTCGCAACATTTGTCAATTCGAAAGCGTTAATCAAACCAAACTCTGCTGCTCTAACATCTGGGCGGTTGCTCAATAGTTGAATTGGTAAACCTACGTTTAGGTTTGCATTCAATTTTTGTG